>JAWVGD010000315.1:0-10323 GCA_033855515.1 Baekduia sp. | reverse complement strand
CCTCGGGGTGGCCGAGCACGGGGTAGATCTCGCGGTAGAGCTCGTCGGTGTCGCGCACGAACATGGGCACGTGAAGCTTCCAGTTCTCGTCCCAGCGGCAGAGGTCGGCGCCCGCGTCGGTGCGGATCACCAGCTCGCCGTCGGAGCGCCGCCGGACGATGTTGATGCCCTCCCCGTAGGGCAGCACGATCGGGTCGTCGTAGGCGACCCGCTCCTGCAGCAGCTCGACCCACGTGTCGAACCGGTCGGGGTCCTTGATGCCCGACTGGATGTCCTTGATCGCGCGGCGCGACAGCTTCTCGTCGAGCAGGTCGGCGAGGGTCTCCTTGGTCATGTCGGTGGTCACCGCGAACTCGGTATGGCCTTCGGGCAGGAAGACCTCGGAGGCGGCCAGGAACGCGGCGGCCGACTCGGCGGGCGTCACCTTGCCCGGCGCCGCGCGGGCCACCGGGACCGTCGGGGTCACGACGTCGAAGTCGAAGTCCTCGGGCAGATCCCAGAACCCGCGGAACTCCGCGGCCCACCCGGGCTCCAGGCGCATCGACTCCGAGTACATGACCTTGACCGGCCCGATCAGGTCCTGGGCCAGGATCCGCTCGCGCTGCGCCGCCCACCACTCCGACGCGGGCCGGGCGCGCTCCAGGCGCGTGCGCAGGACGCCGTCGCGATCGGCGCGGCCGTAGGCGCGATCGGCCCAGCGCGGCTGCAGATGCCCATCGTCGACGTCGGCCTCCAGCGCCGCGTCGGAGCGCAGCAGCGGATCGCCGAGGCCGCCGCCGCCACGGCCCGAGGACAGGTACAGGTCCCCGGTCTGGACCGCGATCATCATGGTGTAGGGGTCGTGCTCCAGCTGATGCTCGCCGCCGTAGGCGTTCATCTGCGGGTCCTCGCCGCTGACGTCGGCCACCGGGTAGGCGTCGCCCGCCGCCGCGCGCTCCAGGATGTCGGAGCCCAGCACGTTGTGCACGTACGCGCTCGGCGCGGGATAGCCGCCGAACAGGCCCGGCGAGGTGAGCATGCCGCCGGCGCCGATGTTCTCGATCTCGAAGTCCGCGGTGCCGTGGACCAGCAGCAGGGACTCGAACGACGAGCCGCCCCGGTGCCGGCCCCAGCCGCCGGTGTTGGGCTTGATGCGGCGGCCGAGGTAGAGCATGGGCTTGACCAGCTCCCACATCTCGATGTCCCCCATGTCGCCCTCGGGGTTGAAGACCGCCGCGCCATAGTCCAAGCCGTCGAGCACGTACTTGGCGCCCTGGCCCTGCGCGCCGATCTCGAAGTTCATGAACCCGGAGATCTGGCCGTATTGGTCCAGCCCGCCGCCCTGGGCGACGTTGCCCGGCACCGTGTAGGTCGCGACGATCTCCTCCAGGTAGCCGCGCGACTGCATCGCGCGTGACACCGCCCGGAGGTAGCCCACCGAGGTGGAGAACATCGGCATCCAGGGAAACGACGAGGAGCACGGCGCATCGCCGAGGTCGGCCCAGCTGCCGGTGGTCAGCTTGAGCTCGGTGGCGTAGTAGGCGCCGTCGTTGATCTTGTCGTTGCAGATCAGCGTCTGGGTGAACAGGATCCACTGCATGCCCTGCTGCGCCGACGGCGTGGCGTTGAACGAGTGCCAGCCCCACGCCGACGAGCCGCGCAGGTCGGTCGTCCAGCGGCCGTCGCGGTCGACGACCGCCTCGTAGGCCCCGTGGATGATGAGGTCGCGCCGGGCGCGCTTGGGCAGGTTGGCCTTGTTGGCGTAGCGCGCCTCGGTGAAGCCGGAGGAGCGGTAGCGGCCTGGCACGAGCAGACCGCGCACGCGGGACTTGAAGTCGCGGCGGCCGTCCTCGATCGCCTCGCGCATGAACTGCTGGAAGACCTCGCTGCCCTCCTCGAGCACCAGGCGCTCGACGGCGTCGCGGATCATGTGGCAGCCCGACAGGCGCGTGCGCTCGTCCAGCACGTACAACCCGGGCGCGCGGCTCTGCATCGACACCCGCTTGAGGTGCCAGCGGGCCAGCTCGTCGCGCTCGCCGATCTTCATGCAGTGCAGGTCGATGCCGTCGTCGAAGCGCGTGGTCGGCGCGACGCACACGCCGCCGGGCGTCGAGGCGCCGATGTCCATCACGTGGATGACGCCGCCGGCCCACGCCAGCAGCTCCCCGGGCTTCTCCGGGTTGAAGATCGGGACGAACGTCTGCACGTCGGCGTTGTGGACGTCGCCGATCGTCGGCTGGTTGTTGGCGAAGATGTCGCCGGGACGGATCGACGGGTTGTCCTCCCACCCGTTGCGCACCATGAACTTGATGGCCTCGCTCATCGTGTGGACGTGCACGATGATCCCGGTCGACAGCGCGACGTTGTCGCCCTCCGGCGTGTAGAGCGCGAAGGAGATCTCACCGAGCTCGCGCACGATCGGCGACGCCGAGATGTTCAGCGCGGTCTCGCGCGCGGTCACCATGCCGCCCCGCACGCGTGAGAAGAGCTTCTCGAAGTGCAGCGGGTCGGCGTCCTTGAGCGGGAGGTGCTCCAAGCCGTGGTAGTAGCCGGTGCGCTCGAAGAGCTCCTCGGAGGTCGCGAGCATCTGCGCCAGCGACTGCCCGGCCCAGCCGATCGGCGCGGCCGCCGGCTCTTCCAGCGCGTGGATGGTGTCGATCGTGGCCATGGCGCTCAGGCCTCCTTGTTCTCGAGGTGGAAGATGCCGTGCTCGTCGAGCCACGCGCGGCGGTCAGGGGGGATCGGGAAGGTGGTGGACTCGGCCTCCAGCACGGCCGGCCCCTCGATCGTGTGGCCGTTGCGCACGTCGTCCATGGCGTACACGTCGGTCGTGGCGGGGCCGCCGGCCCACCAGACGTCGCGCGTCGCCTTGACCGGGGGCGACCCGGACACGCGCGGCATCTCCGGCAGCGTCGGCTGCTCGATCGGCACCGACCCCTTCACGATCGCCTGCGCGATCAAGTAGCCCAGCTCGGGCGAGGACGCGGCGCGCGCGTACATCCGCGCGTTGGTGGCCTCGAAGGCCGCGATCAGCGCGTCGATGTCCTCGATCGTCTCGACGTCGGCGCGCGGCGCGTCGACCTCGATGTCGACCAGCTGGCCGTAGTACTGCATCCGGACCATGTGGGTGAAGCGCACATCGGCGGGGTCGTGGCCGGATTTGGCGAACTCCGCCTGGACGCGCTCTTCGAGTCCGCGCCACGCCTCGCCCAGCACGCGGCCCATCGCCAAGCGCTCATCGACCGGCTGGGTGGGCAGCAACGGCAGGTCGACCTGGCGGTCGAAGCGGTACTCGAACTCCGCGCACGCGCAGCCGAACGCCGAGAAGCCCGCCGCCCACTCGGGCACGAGCACCTGCTGGTAGGGCACGCCGGCGGTGTAGCCGGCCACGTGCAGGGGGCCGCCGCCGCCGTAGCACAGCAGGGTGTAGTCGGCCGGGCTGTAGCCCTTGCCGAGGATCCGGCCGACCGCCTCGTTGCGCAGCGACGTCTCGAAGAGCTCGATGACGCCGGCCGCGGCGGCTTCGACGCCGAGGCCCAGCGGCGTGGCGACCTGACGCTCCACCTCGTGGCGTGCGCGCTCGACGTCGAGCTGGACCTGGCCGCCGAGGAAGTACTCGGGGTTCAGCCGGCCGAGCACCAGGTTGAGGTCGGTGATCGACACGGTCTTGACGCCGCCCTCCGGCCAGGCCGTGCCGATCATCGCGCCGGCGGAGTCGGGCCCGATCTCGGGGCGCCGCGCGTTGGGGTCGATCCGCACGAACGAGCCGCAACCCGAGCCGACGGAGTCGATCTGCACGAGCGGCATGTTGAGGACGAAGCGCGCGATGTCCGGCGTGGTGGTCACCTCATAGCGCCGGCCGGTGAGGAGCGCGATGTCGAACGAGGTCCCGCCGATGTCGGTGCACAGGACGTTCGTGAGGCCGATCCGGTCGGCCAGCCAGCGTGCGCCGACGACGCCCCCGATGGGGCCGGACACCAAGGTGGTGGCCAACTGGTCGGCGTCGATCGAGATCGTCCCGCCGTGCGACGCCATGACCCGCAACTCGAAGCCGGCGCCGCGGTCCCTGGTGGCGTCGCGGACGCTGCGCAGCGTGCCACGCGACGGCTCGGCGGCGTAGGCCTCGATGACCGTCGAGTTCAGCCGCGGGAAGTCGCGACGCGAGGGGTACAGCGCGCTGGAGACGAAGACGGGGCAGTCACCGTTCTGGCCGCGCTTGGCCTTCTCCTCCTCCACGATCTCGAGCACGCGCTGCTCGTGGGCCGGGTTGCGGTAGGAGAACAGCAGCGAGATCACGATGCCCTGGACGCCCGCGTCCAGCAGCGCGGCAGCCGCGTCGCGCGCGTCCTGCTCGCGCAGCGGCAGCACCTCGTTGCCGAACAGGTTGATGCGCCCGCGCACGCCGCGCATCCGCGCGCGCGGGATCAGCGGCTCGTTGTGGTGGTGGGTCGCGATGTGGAGCCGATCGGCGTACGAGAACCCGAGGTAGGTCTGGATCCCGCGCTCCATCTGCAGGGCGTCCTCCTGGCCGGCGGTGACGATCGCGCCGACCTTCTGACCGCGGCGGGTGAGCAGCCGGTTGAGCATCGCGGTGCCCGAGAAGACGGCCGAGCGGATCTCGGGGAAGGCCGCCTCGGGTGTGCTGTCCCACTGGCGCAGCGCGTCCTCGGCGGACTGCATGAGGCCGACGGACTCGTCGTCGGGGGTCGTCTGCGCCTTGCCGACGACGAAGTGCCCGGTGGCGTCGACGATGAAGGTGTCGGTCATCGTGCCGCCGGCGTCGATGGCCAGGACGCGAGGCGCGTGCGGCGTGGTCGTCATGGTCCGACGCTACGGGCAAAGGGGTCCCGCGTCGTCGTTCCTCCAAGCCGACTTGCGCCTTCCCACTTGTGGTCCAACCACAAGCCGACGTATGGTCGCCGTCCGCGGCATCCCTTCAGGAGGAACCCTGGTGCCCAACCGGTCGTCCACTGCCCCCACCTTGGCGCCGACCCACGCCAGCCGTGCCGAGCTCGGCGCGATCGTCGAGGCGCTGAGCGCCGACCTCGACGCGGTCTCGGCGCGGCTCAGCGACGCGATCCACCGCCACCTCGGCGAGCTGGAGGAGGACCTGCGCGGCTGGACGGTGCAGAGCGTGCGCGCCAACATGGGGCTGATCGTCACGATGCTGCGCGAGGGGACGCCGCCGTCCACCGCCGAGGCCCCGCCCGAGGCGCTGGCCTACGCGCGCGAGTACGTCCGCCGCGGGCTCGGGCTGGAGACGCTGCTGCGTGCCTACCGCACCGGCCAGCGCGAGCTCTCGAAGATCGCCCTGGGACGCCTGGAGCCGACCATGCCGGATGCCGAGCACCGCATCGCGGCCGTCGGCTTCTTCAGCGACTGGATGTTCGCCTGGGTCGATGCGCTCGAGCACCGCCTGACCGAGGTGTACATGAACGAGCGGGAGCAGTGGGTCCGGGGCGCCGACGCCATGCGCGCCGCCGAGGTGCGCGCGCTCCTGGACGGCTCACGGGCGGATCTGGCCGGGGTGAGCAAGCGGTTGGTCTACGAGCTCGACCGCCATCACATCGCGTTCCTCGTGTGGAGCGACGACGCCGACGACGACGCGGGCCACGGCCAAGCGCGCTTCGGCGAGATGGAGCAGCGCGCGTCCGCCGTCGCCCAGGCCCTCGGCGCCCACGGCGTGCTGACGATCTCCGAGGGTCGCCACCTCGCGTGCTGGGCGGGGCTGCATGCCGAGGCGCTGCCCACCACGTTCAGCGAGCCGCCGCACGCGCCCGCCGACAACGGCCTGCGGGTCGCGCTGGGGTCGCCGGGCCACGGTGCCGAGGGCTTCTGCCAGAGTCACTCAGAAGCGCTGCGCGCCCGGCAGGTCGCCAAGCTCGGGCGCGGCCAGTCGCGCTGGACGCCCTATGTCGACGTCGCCCTCGACGCGCTGACGATCCACGACCTCCACGAGGCGCAACGGTTCGTCGAGCGCGAGCTCGGCCCGCTGGCGGCCGACAACGACAACACGCTCCGCCTGCGCGGGACGTTGCGGGTGTTCCTCGAGGAGGGCGCCAGCTTCGTGCGCTCCGCGCGCCGGCTCGGCGTGCACGAGAACACCGTCACGTACCGCGTGCGCCGGGCCGAGGACCTGCTCGGCCATCGGGCCGTCGAACGCCAGCTGGAGCTGCGCGTCGCGCTGCGCCTCGCCCGGCTCGTGCTCCCGCTCGAGCCGGACGCGGCCTGACCGCGCGCTCAGGCCGGCTCGCCGATGCGCAGGACCAGCTTGCCGGTGTTCGTCCCCTCGAAGAGCGCGCCGAGCGCGTCGGGCATCAGCTCCAGCCCGCCGTCCATCACCGTCTCGTCGTAGGTCAGACGGCCCTCGCCGAGCATCCCGGCGAGCGCCTCGATGGCCTCCTCGAACCGCTCGGCGTAGTCGAGCACGAGGAAGCCGGCCATCGTCGCCCGCTGCATGATCAGCTGGCCGATGTTGACCTGACCGACCCACTGATCGCTGCCGCCGGAGCGGTTGTACTGCGAGATCATCCCGCACAACGCCACCCGGGCGCCGATGTTCAGGCGCATGAACACGTGGTCCATGATCTCGCCGCCGACGTTCTCGAAGTCGACGTCGATCCCGTCGGGCGTGGCGGCGTCGAGCTGCTCGCGCCAGTCCCCGGCCCGGTGGTCGACGCAGGCGTCGAAGCCGAGGACGTCGACGACGTGGCGGACCTTCTCCGGGCCGCCGGCGATGCCGACGACACGCGCGCCGCGGGCCTTGGCCAGCTGGCCGGCGATCGAGCCCACCGCTCCGGCCGCCGCGGACACGACGACGGTGTCGCCCGGCTGCACGGCGCCGAGGTCGATGCCGATGTATGCCGTGATGCCGGTGTGGCCCAGCGCACCGAGGAACGCCGTCAGCGGCGCCGGCAGCGGCTCGGGCAGGACGGTGAACGGCGCCTCCAGCGCGGCGTCGTCGGCCAGGCACAGCTCCTGCCAGCCGGTCCACCCCGACACGATCGCGCCGACCGGAAGGTCGTCGCGGCGCGACTCGGCCACCTGCCCGATGCCGAGCCCGCGCATGACGTCGTCGAGCGGCACCGGCGGCATGTAGCCGCGGATGTCGCTCATCCAGAGCCGCAGCGTGGGGTCCAGCGACAGCATCAGCGTGCGCACGAGCGCCTGGCCGTCGCGCAGCGGAGCGACGGGCTCGGTGACGAGCTCGAGGTCGCCGGGCGCGAGGCCCCCGGTGGGGCGGCGGCGCAGGCGGAAGGCCCGGTTGTTGTCCGACATGGTGCTCCTCTCGAGGACGCCTACCAGGCGTCCCAATGGATGACGTCCTCGGGCGCCGGACGGCGCGCGGGCCGGAAGTCGGTGCCCAGCGTGTAGGCCACGGGCGTGAGCGCGCCGATCGTGACGCGGTCGATCGGGATGCCCACGATCGCCGCCGTCTCGGCCTCGTCGGCGAGCGACACGCCGGTCCAGCACGTGCCCAGTCCGTGCAGGCGGGCGGCGAGCATGAACGACCACGTCGGCGGATGGACGCTGGCCAGCAGGTTGGTGTGGCGGTGGATCGGCGCGTCGTCGACGCGGCCCAGGCCGCAGGCGAGGACGATCGCCGGCGCGCGGTGGAGGTTCTGCGCGAGGTGGTCGGCCGAGCGTGCCGTGCGCTGCTGCTGGGCGTCGGCCTCCGGGTCGTCGCGCCGGACCTTGCCGATGTAGCCTGCGGACTCGCGGTAGACGGCGTAGGCGCCGCGGTAGGCGTCGCCGAGCGCCGCGCGGCGCTCCTCGTCGGTCACGATCACGAACTGGATCGGGAACTTCTGGGACCCGGACGGGGCCTGCAGGGCCAGCGCGACACAGGCCCGGAGGACGTCGCGCGGCACCGGACGCTCGAAGTCCAGGCGGCGGCGGACGGCCCGGGTCGTGGTCAGCAGCTCCTCGCCGGAGAGCCCGAGGTGCTCGACGATCGCGCTCACCGGCGCAGCTCCAGATCCCAGCGCTCGGTGCTGACGTGCACGTATCCCGAGCGCACCGTCCTCATCAACGCCTCGACCTCGGACAGCTCCGGCGAGCTCAGCGGGTAGTCGCGGCGCACCGGGCCGGCGGCGCGCATCGCTTCGATGTCGGCCATCGGGATCAGCGCGCGCAGGATCAGCTCGTCGTCGTCGGCGCCCGTGCCGTGGCGGGCTCGCAGCTCCTCCAGCGTCGGCTCCTCGGGCGGGCTCGCCACGATCTCGCCGGCGCGGCGGCTGCCGAGGATCCGGTCCAGGACGCCGCCCTCGATCGGGGCGGGCGGCGTGCCGTAGTGGCCGGCGGCGTAGGCCACCACCTCGTCGGGGACCAACGTGTAGCGGTCGCCGGAGACGACGTTGAGCACCGCCTGCGTGCCGACGAGCTGGCTCAGCGGCGTGGCCATCACCGGCCAGCCGAGGTCGCGACGGACGGCCGCGGTCTCGGCGAGGACCTCTTGCAGGCGGTGGGTCATCCCGTGTTGCTCGAGCTGGGCCTTGAGCGTGCCGACCATGCCGCCGGGGACCTGATGGGTGACGTTGAACAAGTCGTACTCGCTGACCTGGTCGACGAGGTACCCGGCCGCCCGGCCGACCCGGCGGAAGTGCTCCTCGACGGGCGCCAGCAGCGACGTGTCGATGCGGTGCGTGCAGCCCATCAGCTCGAGGTTGCGCACGACGCTCTCGGTCGACGGCACCGACGGTCCGTTGGCCATCGACCGCGACGCCGTGTGCAGGATGTGCACCCCGTGGCGGACCGCCTCGACGTAGGCCAGCCCCGACGTGCCCATCAGGTTGTTGGAGTGGAACTCGACGGGCTTGGCGGCCGCCGCGGCGACGATGCGCGGCATGAGCGTGCGCAGCCGGTCGACGTCCAGCACGCCGGCCGTGTCGTAGAAGAGCACCGTGTCGATCTCCGGCACTGCCGCGATCTCGGCCGTGCGCTCGGCGAGGTAGTCGTCGGTGTGGATCGGCGAAAGGCTGAAGAAGACCGTCCCGGCCACCTCGGAGTCGTACTCCTTGGCGATCCGCGCCAGGCGCCGGAAGTTCTCGACGCCGTAGAGGACGTCGTAGAGCCAGTAGGAGCGGACGCCGTGCTCGTTGAGCCGGCGCATCCAGGTGTCCATCAGCGCGGGCGGCGTGATGCCGAAGGACACGGCCGCGTTTCCGCGCATCCCGCCGCGCATCGGCGTGCGATGCACCGCGCCGCGCAGCAGGTCCAGCCCCGCCCACGGATCCTCGCGGCAGTACTTGATCAGGACCTCGAAGTACGAGCTCGCCGCCGCGTCGATCGTGCGGAAGCCCGTGCGGTCCAGGACGTCGGCGACCGGCAGTGCCATCCCGGCCTGCATGCGCATGCCCCACAGGCTCTGCTGGCCGTCGCGCATCGTCGCGTCGAGCAGCTCAACGTGGGCCATGCGCCAGGCTCTCCCGCAGGGTCTTCTTGAGGATCTTGCCCGCGGAGTTGCGGGGCAGCTCGTCGAGGACGTGGTAGGTGCGCGGACGCTTGTGCCGGGCGATGCGGTCCTGGCAGCGCTGGTCCAGTGCCGTGGCGTCGACCGTGGCCCCGGGCTCGGCGACGACGAACGCGGCGACGACCTCCCCCCACTCGGCGTCGGGCAGGCCGACGACCGCGACCTCGGCGACGGCGGCGTCGCCGATCAGGACGTCCTCGACCTCGCGTGGGTAGACGTTGTAGCCGCCGGTGATCACCACGTCCTTGGCCCGGTCGACCAGCGTCAGGTGGCCGTCGGCGTCGGCGCGGCCGAGGTCGCCGGTGTGCAGCCAGCCGTTGCGCAGCGCCGTCGCGCTGGCGCCGGGGTCGTCGAGGTAGCCGGCCATCACCGTGGGCGCCGCGACGATGACCTCACCGACCTCTCCGTGGGGCAGCTCGCGGTCGGCGTCGTCGACGACGCGCACGCGGGTGGCCCAGCGCGCCACGCCGACCGAGCCGAGCACGCGATCGTCGTCCGCGTCCACCGCCGCGGCGATCGCGGCCGGCGGGTTGGCGGTGATCGTGCACGGGCTCTCGCCCTGGCCGTAGCCGTTCCAGACGCGCGGGCCCAGCGCGCCCACGCCGGCGCGCAGGTCATCGGGGTGCACCGGGGCGGCGCCGACGAGCACGGTGCCGATCCGGTCGACCCGGCCGGCAGCGACCGCAGGCGACGCGCTCAGGCGCCGCAGCAACGTGGGCGGCACGAAGAACGTGGAGCGGGTGCCGGCCGCGACCAGGTCCATCACCTCGCCGATGTCGAAGCCGCCCGACGCCGGCAGGACCTGCGTCGCGCCGCATGCCACGAACGGCAGCGCCATCAGGCCCGAGGCGTGGCTGAGCGCGGCGACGTGG
>JAWVGD010000314.1:0-2836 GCA_033855515.1 Baekduia sp. | reverse complement strand
AGTTGAAGCGGATCATCGCCGACTCACGCACGGGCGGCCAGCTCGACGCCGGCGAGGCGAACATGCTGACCGGGGTGTTCCACCTGCACGAGCAGGAGGCACGGCAGGTGATGACGCCGATCCCGGCGGTGGTCACCGTGGACACCTCCGAGGACGTCGAGACCGCCCTGCGCCGCTGCATCTCGTCGGGCCACACGCGCCTGGTGGTCACCGAGGACGACAACCGCGACCGCGTCCGTGGCATCGTGCACAGCAACTCGCTGGCCCGCGCGCTGATGGCCGAAGGGCCGCACGCGTCGATCGAGCCGCTCGTGCGCGAGGCGGTGATCGTCCCCGAGACCAAGCCGCTGGACGACCTGCTCGCCGACCTCCAGCGCCAGCGCTCCTCGATGGCCGTCGTCGTCGACGAGTACGGCCGCGTCGTCGGCATCGTCACCGTCGAGGACATCATCGAGGAGGTCGTCGGCGAGATCGACGACGAGACCGACCCGGCCGGCGGCGACGTCCGCCGGCTCGCCAACGGCGACTGGTTCGTCCGCGGCCACGTCGCGGTCTCCGACCTCCTGGACTACGGGGTCGACCTGCCGATCGACACCGACGCCTACAACTCGGTCGGCGGCTTCGTGTTCGCCGAGCTGGGTCGCCTGCCCAAGCGAGGCGACACGATCACCGCCGACGGCTACTCGATCCGCGTGGAGTCGGTGCGCGAGAACCGCATCGAGGCCGTCCGGATCCGCGAGCGCCGCGCCCAGCAGGGCGCCGTGTCCGGCGACGAACAGCGCAAGGCCTGAGTCGACCGCAAGTTCTGCGGCCGGGCTCCGTTGTGAGCTTCTGAACGGCCCCGGATCGTGGACGGACGGACCGGAGCCTGGCGGCGCCCGCCACGGGACGGCGGGCACGGCCCACCAGCACACAGACCGGAGCCCCTGGGGCTCCACCGGCGGATCCGGGGTGGGTCCGCCTGAACGCCCGGCAGGCGGCCGGTCATCCTCATCGGGCCGGCCGCCCCGTGCGGCACCGAACCGCCCCGTTAATCGAACCGGCCCGCCTGAGGAGCGGGCCGGATCGTGCTTCTGGGAGGAGGTGCACGTGCGAGTACGTTCGCGAGAGCGATTGTCTGCCCGCAATCTGAACGTCCCTTAAAGTTTGGGGGCGCCCGGACCGCCTCGTCGCACATGGCGCGTCGTCAACCCCTACGCCTTGGGGATCTCCGACATCCGGTCGATCCAGGCGCCGAGGTTCGGGTGCTCGCCGGCCGTCGCGCCGAGGTGCTCGACCAGCACGCCGTGGAAGAGGTCGTCGTCGCCGGGATCGCTCGACATGGCGAACTTCAGGAAGGGATAGGCGCAGACGTCGGCGGCTCCGGGCGTGTGGCCGAACAGGTACGGCCGGCCGTGCAGCAGCGCCTCGAAGCCGTGCTGCCAGCCTCGCAGCTGGGCGGCACAGGCCGCGATCTTCGCCGTGTCGGGCGCCGGACCGGCCTGCTGCTCGGCGTCGATCGCGTTCGGCGCCACCTTCCAGACGTCGTTGAAGAACGTGACGAAGCCCTCGACCTCGCGACGAGCGGCCGGGTCGGCGGGGTAGAGGGGCGGCTCCGGCCACGTCCGGTCGATCCAGTCGACGATGACCATCGAGTCGCTCAGCAGGCGCCCGTCGTCGGTCTCCAGCACCGGGACGAGCTCCTGGCCGGTGGCGGCGCGCAGCGCGGCGCGGTCGCCGGGGCGGTGCACGATCCACTCGTCGACGCCGAGCCCCTTGAGCCCGAGCGCCAGGGCGACGCGCTCGACGTTGGTGGAGGCGGGGATGGCGTGGACGCGCATGGCCGCAGCGTGCCGGACACGCGAGTGAAGCGCGACTGGTGTTGTTGACGGCAGGCGTAAGCTGCGCTTCATGCTCGACCGCCCCGAGGCCGCCCACGGCCTGCCGGACCTGCGCCGGCTGCGGGTCCTGTCGGCGGTCGCCGACCACGGCTCCTTCGCGGCCGCCGCGGCCGAGCTGCAGTACACGCCGTCGGCGATCTCGCAGCAGATCGCCGCGCTGGAGCGCGAGGCCGGGGTGGTGCTCGTGCAGCGCGGCCCGCGGGGCGCCCGGCTGACGCAGGCCGGCGCGGTGCTCGTGCGCCACGCCGCGCTGGTCTTCGGGCAGCTGGCGGCCGCGCGCGCCGAGCTGGACGACCTCGCCCGCCTGCGGGGCGGCTCGCTGCGGCTGTCGGCCTTCGAGTCGACCTGGACCGCGCTCGTGCCGGCCGCCGTCTCCCGCTTCCGGGCGCGGTACCCCCACGTCGAGCTGCACCTGGCCGAGCAGGATCCCGTCGAGGGCGTCGCAGCGGTGCGCGCCGGCGCCTGCGACCTCGCGGTCGTCTTCGAGCCCAACGGCCTGGAGCCGGCGGCGCTGGAGGGGCTGCAGCGCACGGTGGTCGTGCACGACCCGTTGTGGGCGGTGCTGCCCAACGAGCACCCACTCGCCGACGCGGCCGAGGTCGACCTGTCGCTGCTGGCCGGCGAGCCGTGGGTCGCGCCGACGGCGTTCTGCGCGGGCGTCGTGCGCCGCGCCTGCCTCGCGGCGGGCTTCGAGCCCGACGTCGCGTTCTCCAGCGGCGATTACGGGGCGATCCAGGGGTTCGTCGCGGCCGGTGCCGGGGTCGCGCTCGTGCCCTACCAGGCGCTCGCCGGGCGGGAGCGGGTCGCCGCCCGCCCGCTCGCCGGGCCAGCGCCGGCCCGCGTCATCGCGGCGGTCACCGCGGCCGACGGACCGCGCCCGGCCACCGCCGGCGCGATGCTCGAGCTGGTCGTCGCGACCGCCGAGCAGCTCGTGGCCCAGGCGGCGCCCTCCGCGC
>JAWVGD010000313.1:0-5682 GCA_033855515.1 Baekduia sp. | reverse complement strand
GTCTCGTGCGCATGGACCGCACCGGGCACACCACGCTCGCCGAGTGGTCGGCGAGCGACCCGGACGCCGTGGAGGCGGCGGTCGAGGCCTTCCGGGCCGAGCTGGACCGCGGCTACTTCGCCATGGTCTCCACCGGTGAGGGGCACGCCGAGCAGGTCAAGGAGCTGCCGCTCGACGCCGACCTGGTGATCCTGCGGCTGCCCATCAGCGGCGGGTAGATGACCGCCGAGCCGCTTCGGCCGGCGGCGCGGCCCGACGGGCCGGTCCGGATCCCGCTGCCCGAGACCGCCACGGTGCATTGGCGCCCGCGCGCCGACGCCCAGCGCCTGCGCCGCCGCGGCGCCCTGTGGACCTTGACGACGGTCGCCCACGTCGTGCCGTTCGTGCTCGCCGGGGTCGTGCTGTTCCTCATTCAGCCGCTGGCGGTCGCCGTGAGCCTGGCGAGCTTCGCGCACGCGTGGATCATCCCCGGGCTCTACGCCGCCCGCGGCGCCAACGTCGTGCGTCCCCGCCCGCGGCGGCTCGGGGCATCGGCCGACGCCGAGTGGACCGCCCTGGGCCTGCTCGGCGACCTCGTCGGCCATGAGGCGCGCGCGCTGCACGCGACCACGGGCCTGGTCGTCGAGCGCGGCCGCCTCGGCGTGTGGCTCGTGGGGGAGGCCGGCGCGCTGCTGGTCACCGACCGCGGCCGCCGGGTGCACTGCTTCTGCGTGCGCGTCAACGACCCCGACCTGCCCGGCGGCGACCGCATCGCACATCTGCTGCTCGCGCTGCGCGCCGACGAGGAGGGCTTTGCCACCGTGGCCAACCTGGCGTTCTCGGGCGCCCGCTGGCGCCTGCGCCGCCGGCTGCCCACCGCGATGCGCCAGGCCCTCGACGCCGCCGGGCGCCTCGACCGCGTGTAGGGAAGTCCGGAGGGAACTTCGGACCGGATGGCGGTGGTCGCCGGGCCGCTGGTGGAGCACCATGATGTCCATGACCACCGCCACCGCAACTCCGCTCTCGAGGCTCATCCTCGTGGCCGAAGCGCGCAAGCGGCTGGGGTCGGGCCAGGACGCGCCGGCCATCCGCCGCTATCGCCTCGCCCGCCTGCGCGTCAACGAACGGCCGTCGGGGGCCGGGCGCTACGAGCATCTGCGTCGCAGCTACGACTGAGACACGAACGACAGACCGGCGACCGTCGGCCGCGAGCACCGAGGGGGCGCTCGCGGCCGCCGGTACGCTGTAGGCATGGATGACACCGCCAAGCCTTCGATACTGAGGCGCCTGCTCGCACTCGTGGTCCTGGCGGTCGCCGCCTGGATCCTCCTGAAGTTCGTCATCGGCCTGATCGCCGGCGTTGCCACGGTCGTCGTGATCGCGCTCTGCGTCGTCGCGGTCGTCTGGGCGCTGCGCGTCCTCTAGCAACCGGCGAAACCGACCCGCCGTGGTCTACATCGTCATCGCCCTGTCGTTCGCTCTGGCGGGTGGGCTGGTCGGGCGCCTCAAGGGCAGCTCGTTCCTGCTCTGGGCCGTGATCTCGGGCGTGTTCCCCTTCATCGGGCTGGCCGCCGCGGTGCTCTATCGCTACGACACCGACGAGCCGCGCCGGACGTGCCCGGCCTGTGGCCATGTCTGCATGCTGCACGATGCGGTCTGCACCCGCTGCGGCTCGGAGCTCGCCTTCCCCGAGGAGTCCGAGATCCTCCCGCCCGCCGCACCCGTCTGACGCACGCGTCCGGCGCAGGACTCCGCGATAGACTCGGCGCTTCCCTGCGAGCCGTCCCCTGGGCGGCTCGTCGTGGTTGTCAGCCAGAACCGGACCTTTGCGAAAGGAGGTCAAGCGCATGCGAGCGGTCGATGCCGTGATGGAGTGCCTTAAGGCAGAAGGTGTGGACGTCGTATTCGGGTATCCCGGAGGCGCGAACCTCCCGACGTACGACGCGTTCGTGGACGCGGGCATCCGCCACGTCCTGGTGCGTCACGAGGCCGGCGGCGGGCACGCCGCCGCGGGCTACGCGAAGGCGACCGGCAAGGTGGGCGTCGCCTTGGGCACGAGCGGGCCCGGCGCGACCAACCTGGTCACGCCGATCATGGACGCGATGATGGACTCGGTCCCGGTGGTCTTCATCACCGGCCAGGTCCGCACCGAGCTGCTGGGCACCGACGGCTTCCAGGAGGCCGACATCCTCGGCATCACGATGCCGGCGGTCAAGCACAGCTGGATGATCCAGCACCCGCTGGAGATCCCGCGGGTGCTGCACGAGGCCTTCCACGTGGCCCGCACCGGCCGCCCCGGCCCCGTCGTCGTCGACATCCCGACGGACCTGTCGAAGGCCGACATCCCGTACGAGCCCGTCACCGACGTGCACCTCCCGGGCTACCAGCCCACCACCGAGGGCAACGTCAAGCAGATCCGCCAGGCGGCCAAGGCGCTGGCCAGCGCGCGCCGGCCGGTCATCTACGCCGGCGGCGGAGTCATCCTCGCCAACGCGGCGGCCGAGCTGACCGACTTCGCCACGAGCGATCGCTTCCCGGTGACCTGCACGCTCAACGGGCTGGGCGGGTTCCCGGCGCCGCACGCGCAGTGGCTGGGCATGCTCGGCATGCACGGCACGCGCGCCGCGAACTACGCGATGGACGAGGCGGACCTGATCTGCGCCATCGGCGCGCGGTTCGACGACCGCATCACCGGCAAGCTGTCGGAGTTCGCGCCGCGGGCCAAGTTCATCCACATCGACATCGATCCGGCCGAGATCTCCAAGAACGTCCCGGCGCACATCCCGATCGTCGGCGACGCCAGGAACATCCTGCTCAAGCTCGTCAACGAGTACCGCGCGCTCGGCGCGGACCCGTCGCGGCTGGAGGAGTGGTGGCAGCGGATCGGCGGCTGGCAGGAGCGTCACCCGCTCGCCTACACCGACAGCACCGACAACGAGATCAAGCCCCAGCGCGCCATCCAGGCGATCTACGAGGCCACCGGCGGCGACGCCATCGTGGCCTCCGACGTCGGCCAGCACCAGATGTGGGCGGCGCAGTACTACAACTTCCCCAAGCCGCGCCGGTGGATCAACTCCGGCGGCCTGGGGACGATGGGCTTCGGCCTCCCGGCCGCCATGGGCGCGGCCGTGGGCTGCCCCGATCAGACGGTCGTGTGCGTCACGGGCGACGGCTCGGTGCAGATGAACAGCCAGGAGCTGGCCACCTGCGTCCAGAACAACATCCCGGTCAAGGTGTTCATCCTCAACAACGGCTACCTGGGCATGGTCCGCCAGTGGCAGGAGCTGTTCTGGGACAACCGCTATTCGCAGGTCGACATGGGCCAGAGCCCGGACTTCGTCAAGCTCGCCGAGGCCTACGGGGCCACCGGGCTGCGGCTGACCGACAAGGACACCCTGGTCGACGACCTGCGCGCCGCGATCGCGACGGAGGGGCCCGTGGTCGTGGACATCCGCGTCACCCGCGAGGAGAACGTGTACCCGATGATCGCGCCCGGCGCCGCCGCTCGCGAGATGGTGGGCTGAGGCCATGGGCGATCCCGGAATCAAGGAGCTGCTGAACCTCGAGGACCTCGAGGCCAGCGGCCAGATGCGGACGGGGCGCAAGCACGTCCTGACCATCCTGGTGGAGAACAAGCCGGGCGTGCTCACGCGCATCGCCGGCCTGTTCGCGCGCCGCGGGTTCAACATCGACACGTTGACGGTGGGCCCGACCGACGACGAGAACGTCTCGCGCGTCACGCTGACGGTCGACGGGGCCCTGCACCCGATCGACCAGGTCACCAAGCAGCTGCACAAGCTGATCAACGTCCTGAAGATCCGCGACCTCGAGCCGGACGCCACGGTCACCCGTGAGCTGGCCCTGTTCAAGGTGGCCGTCGACGGCGCCCAGCGCGCCGAGGTCCTGCAGCTCACGGAGATCTTCCGCGGGCGCGTCGTGGACGTCACGCGCCGCTCGATCATCGTCGAGATCACGGGTACGACCGACAAGATCGAGTCGTTCGAGGCGCTGCTGCGGCCGTTCGGGATGATCGAGATGATGCGCACGGGCGAGATCGCGATCGCCCGCGGCCGGGGCGAGACCTGACCGACGATCCCATGGATCGGCTGCAGACCGCGCACGGCGACGTCGCCCTCTCGGCGAAGGACCGTGCGCGGCTGGAGCGCCGCCTGGCCGACGCGCTGCGCCGGGCCCGGCGGCACGGCGAGGCGCTGGCGGCGATCACGGTCGCCGTCGACCCCGCCACCGACCCGACGGCGGTGGTGGCGGCCTCGCGACGCCACGGCGAGCCGTGGTTCTGCTTCGAGCAGCCCGACCGCGACGGCGCGGCGCTGGCGGCCCTGGGCGCGGCGGTCGAGATCGAGGCCGCCGGCCCCGACCGCTTCAAGCTCGTCGCAGCGCGCTGGCGCGTCCTCGCGTCCCAGGCCGCGTGCGACCCGCCCGACGGGCCGCGGGGCTGTGGCCCGATCGCGGTCGGCGGCTTCGCCTTCGCCCCGACCGGCGGCCAGTCGCCGCCGTGGGCGGGCTACGCGGCCGCGTCGCTGCACGTGCCGGAGGTGGCGCTGGTGCGCCGCGGCACCGACGTGCGGCTGACCTTGTGCGTGCTGGCCACGCCCGACGACACCGTCGCCGATCTGCTGGCGCGAGTGGATCGCCGCGCGGCCGAGCTGCGCGTGGGCGTCGGGCTGCCGCTGCTGGATCCCGATCCGGCCGGCCGCTACCGCGTCGTCAGCGCGATGCCGCCCGAGCACTACGAGCAGGCCGTCGCCGGTGCCGTCCAGCGGATCAAGGCCGGCGCGCTGCAGAAGGTCGTCCTCGCGCGTGAGGTGCAGGTGCACGCGCCGGTCGACCACGACCCCGCCGCTGTCCTCGGCGTCCTGCGCCAAGCCTTCCCGTCCTGCCATCTGGTGTGCGCGGGTCGCGGCGACGCCGCGTTCGTGGCGGCCAGCCCGGAGCTGCTGATCCGCCGCGAGGGCGAGCGCGCGGCCACGCTGGCGCTGGCGGGCTCAACGCGCCGCAGCGCCGATCCGGCCGTCGACGACCACCTCGGCGAGCGGCTCATGCGCTCGGCCAAGGACCGCGAGGAGCAGGCGATCGTCATCCGCCGCATCGCCCGCGCGCTCAAGCCGCATGCCGTCTGGGTGACGGCCCCCGACGAGCCCGAGGTCGTCAAGATGGCCAACATCCAGCACTTGGGTACGCCGATCCGCGCCCAGCTCGCTCATGCGGTCAGCGCGGTCGAGCTGGCCGGCCTGCTGCACCCGACGCCCGCCGTCGGCGGTGAGCCGCTCAGCGTCGCGGCGCCGCTCATCCCGGCGCTCGAGGGCCTCGACCGCGGCTGGTACGCCGGCCCGGTGGGGTGGACCGATCTCGACGAGGACGGCGAGTTCGTCGTCGCGCTGCGCTGCGCGCTGCTGCGCGGGCCCGTCGCCCGCTGCTATGCGGGCGTGGGCGTCGTGCGCGACTCCGACCCGGCGGCCGAGCTGGCCGAGACCGAGGTCAAGCTCCAGGCGCTGCTGCCGGTCCTGGCCGGCTAACCGGCGTCGGGCTCGGCCACCGCGCCGTCGGCTCGCATGGCGCCGGCGCCCTTGGCGCGACGCCAGACGCCGACGACGTCACGGACGGTGGCCGTCCGCCACGTCGAGCGCGCATCCAGCGGCCGGACCTGCAGGTCGAAGCGCCCGGAGTCGCGCTGCTCGATGC
>JAWVGD010000312.1:0-9721 GCA_033855515.1 Baekduia sp. | reverse complement strand
AGGTCGCCCGTGTCGGCCTTGCCCTTGAACAGGGCGTTGATCTCGTCGACGCTCGTCTCGCGGTTCGCCTCGAACGTGAGGTCCACCAGCGAGCCGGTGGGGATCGGCGCCCGGACGGCGAAGCCGTGGAGCTTGCCGTTGAGCTCGGGCAGCACGAGGCCGACGGCCTTGGCGGCGCCGGTCGACGTGGGCACGAGGTTCACGGCGGCGGCGCGGGCGCGACGCAGGTCCTTGTGCGGCGCGTCCTGCAGGTTCTGATCGGCCGTGTAGGCGTGGATCGTCGTCATCAGGCCGTGCTTGATGCCGATCTCGTCGTTGACGACCTTGGCGAACGGCGCAAGGCAGTTCGTCGTGCACGACGCGTTGGAGATGACGTGGTGCTGCTCGCGGTCGTACTTGTCGAAGTTCACGCCCAGCACGACCGTGATGTCCTCGTCGCTGGCGGGCGCCGAGATGATGACCTTCTTGGCGCCGGCGTCGAGGTGCTTGGCGGCGTCGGCGCGCTTCGTGAAGAAGCCGGTGGACTCGACGACGACGTCCACGCCGAGCTCGCCCCACGGCAGCGCGCCCGGATCGCGCTCGGCGAGGACCTTCAGCTCCTTGCCGTCGACCACGATGCCGCTGTCGGACACCTCGACGGTCCCGGGGTACGGCCCGAGGATCGAGTCGTACTTCAGGAGGTGCGCGAGCGTCTTGGAGTCGGTGAGGTCATTGACGGCGACCCACTCGATGTCGGCGTTCTGTGCCTGGGCGGCACGGAAGAGGTTGCGGCCGATGCGGCCGAACCCGTTGATCCCGACGCGTACTGGCATGCTCGTGTTCAGTCCTTCCTGAGGGGAGAGGCGATCTGGGAGGAGCCGGACCCTATCGGTCCGGTTGGCCTCAGTGCCCGCCCGCGACGAGCTCGAGACGCAGCCCGTCGGGGTCCAGCACGTACGCCGCGTAATAGCGCGGCCCGTACTGCGGGCGCAAGCCCGGAGGCCCGTCATCCTGCCCACCTGCATCAAGGGCGGCGGCATAGGCGGCGTCGACCGCCACGCGACCCGACGCCTGGATCGCCGTGTGGCCGTAGCCCGGCGCCGGCGGCCGGCCGCGCGCGACGATCCAGAACCGCGGCTCGTGGCTGCCGTAGGCGATGGCGGCCTCGGACTCGTGCACCCGCCGGATGCCCAGCCGCGCGAAGACGGCGTCGTAGAAGGCGGCGGAGCGCGCGAGGTCTGCGACCTCGAAGCCGACGTGGAACAACATCCCGCTAGGGCTTCCGGCCGATGTCGCGGTGCTCGGTCTCCACGACCACGTCGTCGCGCGCCGCGAAGCGCTGGGCCAGGTGCTCGGTGATCGCGACGGAGCGGTGGCGCCCGCCGGTGCAGCCGATGGCGATGCTCAGATGCGCCTTGCCCTCCTCCTCGTACTGCGGCACGAGGAAGTCCAGCAATGGCTCCAGGAGCGCGTAGAACTCGGCGAGCTTGCCCTCGCGGGCGACGTACTCGACGACCTCGGGGTCCATTCCCGTCTTGGGCCGCAGGCCCGTCACGTAGTGCGGGTTGGGCAGGAAGCGGACGTCGAAGACGAGGTCGGCGTCGCGCGGCGGCCCATGCTTGAAGCCGAAGGACTGGAAGGTGAGCGCCAGGCGGCCGCGACGGTGGCGCGGCAGGAGCTCGTCGGCGATCCGGCGGCGCAGGTGCGACGCCTTCAGCCCCGAGGAGTCGATGACGAAGTCCGAGCGATCGCGGATCGGCCCGAGCATCGCGCGCTCGGCGGCGATCCCCGAGGCGATGGAGGACTCGTGCGCGAGCGGGTGCCGGCGCCGCGTCTCCTTGTAGCGGTCCATCAGCGTCAGGTCGTCGGCGTCGAGGAACAGGACGCGGGCGGGCAGCTCACGCGCGTGGAGCTCGTCGATCACGCCCTCCAGCGGCTCGAAGAACTCGCCGCCGCGGACGTCGGAGACGACGGCCGCGCGCTCGACCTTGGAGCCTTCGTGCGTGAACAGCTCGACGAGCGACCGGATCATCTCCGGCGGGAGGTTGTCGACGCAGAAGTAGCCGGCGTCCTCGAACACCGCCATCGCCGTCGACTTGCCCGCGCCCGAGAACCCGGAGATCACCACGAGATCCTCCAGGCGCGACTCGGTCGCCGGCGTCGCCGGCTCGCTGCTGACGGCCATGGCCCCACATCATGACGCGCGCGCCCGACGAGCTGCGCCGGGCATCCGGCCAGCGGGTCCTGGCCGGGTAGGCTGGCCCGCGTGAGCGAGGACGAGAACGTGCGCGCCGCGCCCGGCGTGCGCCAGAAGCCCTCCCGGTTCGTGCCCCGCTTCCACTGGGAGCTCCTGGCCTGCGGCGTCGCCGGCCACGAGCTGCTCGGCACCGATGCGCGCACGCTGCGGCCGCCGGACGCCATCGTCGCCCGCGACGACCCCGACGGCGCGGTGCGCTGGCACCGCTGCCTGCGCTGCGACTCGTGGCTGCCGCTCCCCCGCCCGGGGGCGCCGGCGCGCGAGACGCTGCCCGAGCGCGATGCGGTGCAGCTCCCGCTGCGCGGCAAGCCGCTGCGCGACAAGATCGTCCTGCGCCTCATCGCGGTCAACCGCGCGCTGCACTTCCTCGTGCTCGCCCTGCTCGGCGTGGCGATCCTGCTCTTCAGCGCCAACCGCGCCGACCTCCGCAGCGTCGTCCTGCGCGTGGTCACCGACGTGACCGGCGAGTCGGCCAACGCGTCGGGCTCGTCGCACGGCCTCGCGCGCCGCATCGACGACCTCTTCACGCTGCAGACCGGCAAGCTGCACCTCTTCGCCGCGATCGCGCTGCTGTACGCGGCGATCGAGGGCGTCGAGGCCGTGGGCCTCTGGTACGCCAGGCGTTGGGCCGAGTACCTGACGCTCATCGTGACCGCGTCGCTGCTGCCGGTCGAGGTCTACGAGCTGGCCCACAAGCCGACGCCGTTCAAGGTGGTGGCCTTCATCATCAACGTGGCGGTCGTCGTCTACCTGCTGTACGCCAAGCGGCTGTTCGGCCTGCGCGGCGGTGCCGCGGCCGACGAGGCGCTGCGCGAGCGCGACGTCGGCTGGGAGGCGCTGGCCGCGACGGCGCCACCGGTGAGGCCCTCCTAGAACGCGCCCAGCAGCGGCGGCGCGACCTGCTTCTTGCGGCTCATGACGCCGGGCAGGTCCAGGATGCCGTTGTCCGCGCGGACCCCGAAGGCGCGCTCGGCGGCCGCGACGTCGCCCGCCACCAGCAGCTGGGTGTGCTTCTCCAGGATGTCGGTGACCATCAGCGCGGTGAGCACGTGCCCGTTGCGGTCGTGCTGGGCCTGGAGCGCGTCGCGCAGCTCGCCGAGCCGGCCGGCGAGGATCTTGCCCGCGGTCTCGACCTGGGCGATGCACATCGGGCCCTCGGCGGTCTCGTACTCCTTGAGATCGCGCGCGAGGAGCGACTCGACCGAGGCGTCGGCGGCGTCGGAGCCGCTCTCGAACATCTCGCGGCCGAACTCCTCGGCGTCGAGCTCGAGGAACTCCTCCAGGTAGCGGATGGCCTCGCGGTCGCGGTCGGTCGTCGTCGGCGAGTTCAGGATGACCGTGTCCGAGAGGATCGCGCCGAGCAGGACGGTCGCGGTCGGTCGGGTCGGCTCCTCGCCGGCCTGGCGGAAGCGCTCCAGGACCAGCGTGGAGGTCGAGCCGACCGGATCGAACGTCGCGCGCACCGGCACGCGGGTCTCGATCGAGCCGATGTGATGGTGGTCGAGGATCTCGACGATGTGCGCCTGCTCGATGCCGGGCACGCTCTGGCCCTGCTCGGCGTGGTCGACGAGCAGCACCTCGCGCGGGACCGGGTTCACCAGGTCGCTGCGCGTGACGAGGCCGATCGGGTGGCCGCGCTTGTCGACCGCGACCGCCGCCCGGTAGTGCACGTTCTTGATGTCGTCGGTGACGTCCTCGAGGAGGTCGTTGGCGCGCACGGTCAGCGGCTCGGCGTCCATCAGCGCGCTGCACGGCGCCGCCAGCGTCGTCATGCGGCCGCAGACGTAGCTGTCCAGCGGTGAGAGGACGACGGCCGTGCCGTGCTCGCGGGCGAGCTTGAGGATGTCGTCGCTGGGCGCCAGGGCGTTGGAGATCAGCAGGAGCGCGACGCCGCGCTCGATCATCCGGCGCTGGGCGTTCTCGCGGTTGCCGATGACCACGACGTCACCCTCGCGGATGCCGCTCTCGGCGAAGTCCGCAGCCATCGCGAAGACCCAGACGCGGCCGGCGACCGACGTGTCCTCCCCGGCCACCTGCTCGCCGCTGACGGCCGCGGCGATCGCGCTGATCCGCGTGGGGGTGTCGACGAGCGTCGACGCCTCGCGGGACTCGCGGATGTACCGGCGGGCCAGCGCGCGCTCGGTCATCACGCCGGCGAGCCGGCCGTCGTGGTCGACGATCGGGACGACGTCGAGCCTGTCCTGCGCCATCGTCAGGCCGACCTCGCGGATCGCGTCGTCCACTCCGGCGGCGTAGAAGTCCTCCTGCATGACGTCGCGGACGCGGAGCATCACGTGCGGCAGGAACACCGGCTCGGCGGCGTCCGCGCGGTTGAGGACCCACCGCGTCTGGGAGTTCAGATCGCCGAGGCGGACCGGGACGTACGTGTTGTCGGGATCCTGGCGCGCTCGCAGCTCGGCGTAGCCGATCGCGGCGGCGATCGAGTCCGTGTCCGGGTTGCGGTGGCCGGTGACGTGGATGTGCGGCACTCCGGCCATTCTGTCGGGACCAGGCCGCCGACGCGGTCTGGGCGCCCGTGCTCAGCCGGCCGGCGGCGCGAAGCCCTGGGGGACCTGGCTCCCGGACCCGCTACCGGTGCCGCCGGAGGCGCCCGCCGCGCCACCGCCGATGCCGCCCGCGCCGCCGCCCGGGAACGCGCCCGCGCTGACGCCCTTGGCCGTCGCGGTGACCGCCGTCGCGGTGACCGTGCCGCTGGCCGCCTTGGCCCCGGTCACGACCACGGTGTCGCCCGGATGGACGGCGCCGGCGGTGCTGGAGGCGTTGCGGGTGACCTTCGAGGCGCTGGTCGTCTTGACCTTGACCGTGGTGCCGTCGGCGCCGGTGACGTAGAGCGTGCTGCCCTTGACGTTGGCCACGGTCCCGACCGTCGCGGCACCGCCGGCCCCTCCGGCCCCGCCGGCCGCGCCGGCGCCGGAGCCTGACGCCCCGGCACCGGCACCGGCACCCGACCCGCGGGCGGCGCCGGCGGCACCCCCCTGGGCGGCGGCCATCCGCGCGGCGAAGCCCTGCCCGGCGCTCGCCGCGCTGCTTGCGCTGCCGCTGGCCGAGTGCTTCTGCACCTCGACGCCACCGAGGAACCCGCCGGCGACGAGCACGACCGCGGCCAGGCCGCCGCTGACCGGGGTCAGCAGGCGCCGCCGTGGCCGCGGCGGCGGCTCGTCGGCGGCCGGCTCGTCGTCGTACCACGCGAGCTCCTCGTCCTCATAGACGGTCGTGGGGTGCTGGTCATCTGTCATGGGAGTGGTACTCCGAGTGGTGGGAACGTCGTCGGGATCGGTCATTCGAAGCGCAGCGCGTCGATGGGACGCAGGCGTGCCGCGCGGCCTGCCGGATAGGTGCCGAAGAAGAGGCCGGCCAGGACGGCCGCGCCGAAGGACAGCGGGATCGAGTACAGGGCGATGACGGGCTGGACGCCGGCGATGCGGAAGCGGCTGCCGATCACCCCGACGGCGACGCCCACGAGGCCGCCGAGCATCGACACGAGCACCGCCTCGGCCAGGAACTGGGTGAGGATGTCGGCGCGCCGGGCGCCGATGGCCTTGCGGATGCCGATCTCCCGCGTCCGCTCGGTCACGCTGACCAACATGATGTTCATGACGCCGATGCCGCCGACGAGCAGCGAGATCGCCGCGACCGCGCCGAGCAGGGTGGTGAAGACGCCCGTCGTGGCGTTGGAGGTCTCCAGGATCGACCCCTGGTTGATGACCTGGAAGCTCGACGTGCCGGTCGTGCCGGCGCTCGCCGTGGCGGGGTGGCGCTGGGTCAGGATCGTCGTGACCTCGGCCTGCGCGGCGTTCAACGACGGCTGCGAGGCGGCCTGCACGACGATCTGGCTCAGCGAGCCGTAGCCCGTGATGGAGTCCTGGATGGCCGTCATCGGCGCGAGCACGAAGTCGTCCTGGTCCTGCGTGCCGTTGGAGCCCTTGGCCTTGGTCAGGCCGACGATCGTGAAGCTCGACCCGTTGATCCGGACGCTCTGCCCGACGGGGCTCGCTGAGCCGAACAGGTTCTGAGCGACGGTCGGGCCGATCACCGCGACGCGCCGGTGCTTGGTCACGTCGGCCTTGGTGAACATCGCGCCGGAGGCGATCGCGTAGTTGCGTGCCTCGGTATAGGTCGGCGTGGTCCCGGTCACCTGGGCGGGCTGGTAGCTCACCGAGCCCGCCACGAGCGTCGTGCCGGGGGCGCTGACGACCGGCGAGGCGCTCTTGACGTCCGGCGCGTTGAACGGATCGGCGAGCGCGTCGGCGTCCTTCTGCGTGAGGCTGACGGTGCTGGCGGCGCCGCCGAAGCCGGGGCCGCCGCGCGCGCCCGCCGCCTGCACGAGCAGCACGTTGGAGCCCAGCGCCTGGATGCCCGCCTGGACCTTCTGCTTGGAGCCGTTGCCGACGGCCACGAGGACGATCACCGACGCGACGCCGATCATCATCCCGAGGACGGTCAGGCCGGAGCGCAGCTTGTTGGCGATGATGCCGCCGAGCGCGATGCGCAGGGTCTCGGCGGGCGTCACGCGGCCGCCTCGGCGCCGGTCCGCCGGTCGGAGATGATGCGGCCGTCGCCGAGGCGGATGGTCCGCCGGGCGCGCTCCGCGACGTCGGGCTCGTGCGTGATGAGGACGACCGTCCGGCCCTCGTCGTTGAGCTGCTCGAAGATGCGCAGGACGTCGGTGGTGGAGCGGGAGTCGAGGTTGCCGGTCGGCTCGTCGGCGAGGATCAGCGAAGGGTTGGTGACGATCGCCCGAGCCACGGCGACGCGCTGCTGCTGACCGCCGGAGAGCTCCGACGGAAGGTGGTCGAGGCGTGCGCCCATCCCGACGGCCTCGAGCGCCGCGGTCGCACGGGCACGGCGCTGGACGCGCGACACGCCCGCGTAGCTCAGCGGCAGCTCGACGTTGGCCAGCGCGCTCGTCCGCGGGACCAGGTTGAAGGCCTGGAAGACGAACCCGATCTTGCGGTTGCGCAGGTCGGACTGCTCGTCCTCGTCCATGTCGCGGACGTCGACGCCGTCGAGCAGGTACCGCCCGGTCGTCGGGGAGTCCAGGCAGCCGAGCATGTTCATCAACGTGGACTTGCCCGAGCCCGAGCTGCCCATGATCGCGACGAACTCCCCGGTCTCGATGCGCAGCGACACGCCGTCGAGCGCGTGCACCGCGAGGTCTTCGGTGACCTGGTAGGTGCGCCGGACGTCCTCGACGAGGATGACGGGGCGGCGGGCGCGCGGGTGCGCGCGGACGACGTGGGCGCTCACCCTCTCGCTCCCCCGCCGCCGAGGCCGCCGCCGCCCGGAGCGCCGCCGCCCAACCCGCCACCGCCGCCGCCCAACCCGCCACCGCCGCCGCCGAACCCGCCTCCTCCGCCGAACCCGCCGCGTCCGCCGGCGGCGCCCGCTGCGCCCCCGGCGGCGCCGGCGGCACCGGCGGCACCGCCGGTGGCACCGGCGCCCGCGGTCGCGCTGGCCGAGGTGACGACGACCTGGTCACCGGCGTTCAGCCCGCTGACGATCTGCGTCGAGGTGTCTCCCGCGACCCCGGTCTGGACACGCTGCGTGGTCCGCTTGCCCTTGGCGACGACGGTGACCGTGGACCCCTGCAGCGCCTGGGTCGGGACCACGACGCCGGAGGCCTGGCCGGTGATGATGTCCGCGGTCGCCGTCATCCCGGCGCGCAGGCCCGTCGTCGTCTGGGTCAGCGCGATGGTCACCGGGTAGCTCACGGCGCTCGACGTGCCCGAGGAGGACGACGACGACAGGATCCCGACGTCGATGACCTTGCCGGCGACCTGCTCGCCGGACGCCGCGTTGACCGTGACGGTGGCCGCCTGCCCGACCTTGACGTGGTTGATGTCGGACTCGCTCAGGCTCACCTGCAGGTGCATGCGGCTGAGCTGGGTGAGCGTGATGAAGCCCGACGACGAGGACGCGGCGCCGGTTGCGCCGGTCGCGGCACCGCCGCCCGCGCCCGAGGACGACGAGGACGGAGAGGACGAAGACGAGGACGAGGCCGACGACGACGTGCCGCCCGCGGTGACCTGGTCGCCGACGGCGCCGTTGACCGAGGCGACCGTGGCCGCCACCGGCGCACGCAGCGCCGTCGCGGTGAGCGCGGCCTCGGCCTTGTCGACCGCCAGCTGCGCGCTCTTGACGGCCGCGGTGGCCGACGCCACGCTCATCGTCGAGCCGCCCGACGAGCCGCCGCTGGCGCCCGACGAGCCGCCGCTGGCGCCCGAGGATCCGCCGCTGGCGCCCGAGGACCCGCCGCTGCCACCCGAGGACCCACTGCCCCCGGAGGTCGCGCCGGACCCGGTCGACCCGCCGGAGGAGGTGGTCTTGCCCGCGCCGCCGCCGGAGGTCGTGCTGGGCGTGGTGGTCGCCGGCGGCGTGGTGGTCGCCGGCGGCGTGGTCGTCGCGGGCGTGCTGGTGCTCGCCGGCGCCGACGTGCTCGCGGGCGTGCTGCTGGTCGCCTGGGCCGCCGTCGCCTCGACGACGGGGACCATCACTGCGGCGGCGGTGTCCGTCGCCGACGTCGTGGACGTCGTGGACGTCGTGGACTCGACGCTGGTGAGCGTGTCCTGGGCCGCGGACAGGTCGGCCTTGGCCTGGGCGAGCGTCACGTCGGCGTCGGCGGTGCCGATGCGCGCCAGGAGCTGGCCCTGCGTCACGTGCTGGCCGGCCTTGACGTAGATCTTGGTCACCGTGCCGGACGCGCCGAAGCTCAGTTCGGCCTGATTGGCGGGCGTGAGGTTGCCGCTGCCCGAGACCGTCGATTGCACGACGCCCTTGGACACCGTGACGACGCGCTCGCGGGAGGTCGAGCCCGACGAGGCGGTGCCGACCGCCAGCGCGGCGGCGACGATGGTGGCGGTCGCCAAGGCGCCGAGACCGAGGGTGAGCGGCGGAAGATGAGGAAGGGTCGGGCGGTTCATGCAGAAGAGACAATCCCTGGGGGCGGTGAGCCAGCGCTAAGCACCGCGTGAGGAAAGACGAAGAACCGGTGCTTTCGTCTGCCGCCTGACCGGCCGGCGCGGGAATTACGCACTTCTTCACCCGCCTTTGGCCGCCGTTTCGGTTCGTGAGGCTCACTTCGAGGCGATGCTTCGCCTCCGCACGCCCATCACCGTCCTCCTGCTGCTCGCCGCCACGGCCCTGGTCGCCGCCTGCGGCGGCTCGTCCGGCTCGTCCGGCGCCACCGCCGGGACCGGCACGAACGCCGCCGGGGGCACCGCCGCGGGCGCGGGCCCAGGTGGCGGTGGTGCCCAGGGTGCGGCCTTCCAGAAGTGCCTGAAGGACCACGGCCTCACCCTTCCCGGCCGTGGCGCCGGGGGCGCGGGCGGGCCCGGCTACGGCGGGCCCGGCGGCGGCAACGGCCAGCCGCCCAACGGCGGGCCGGGCGGGGGCGGCGGCAACCCCGCGTTCCAGAAGGCGATGGCGGCCTGCGGCAAGCTGCGGCCCCAGGGCACGGGCCAGGGC
>JAWVGD010000311.1:0-2770 GCA_033855515.1 Baekduia sp. | reverse complement strand
GACGCGCGTCGCGTAGGCCGTGGTGACGCCCCAGACCTCGGCGATGTCGCGCGGGCCGACGCCGGCGCCGACCGCGGCCGCGCCCGCCACCGGGTTCGACGACGTCACGAACGGATAGGTGCCGTGGTCGATGTCCAGCAGCGCGCCCTGGGCGCCCTCGAAGAGGATGTGCTTGTTCTCGTCCAGCGCGCGCCAGGCCAGCGCCGACGTGTCGGCGATGTGCTGCTCGAGGCGGTGGCCGTAGGTGAGGTACTCCTCGGTCATGGCCTGCAGGTCGATCTCGCGCGAGAACGGGCGCAGCTGCTGGCGCTTGGGCTCCAGCGCTGCGGCGATCTTCTTCTTGAGGATCTGCTCGTCGAGCATGTCCTGCACGCGGATGCCCAGGCGCGCGGCCTTGTCGGCGTAGGCCGGGCCGATCCCGCGCTTGGTCGTGCCGATGAGGTTCTTGCCCAGCTTCTGCTCGCCCTCCATGTCGAGGAGCAGGTGGTAGGGCATGATCAGGTGCGCATTGGCGCTGAGCTTCAGGCCGCTGACGTCGACGCCGCGGGCGCGCAGGTCGTCGATCTCGGCGGTGAGGACGGCCGGGTCGACGACGACGCCGTTGCCGATCACGCAGGTCCGGCCGGGGTAGAGGATGCCCGACGGGATGAGGTGGAACTTCCACACCTCGCCCGCGTGCATGATCGTGTGTCCCGCGTTGTTGCCGCCCTGGAAGCGGACGACGACGTCGGCATGTTCGGCGAGGAGGTCGATGACCTTGCCCTTGCCCTCGTCGCCCCACTGGGCGCCCACGATCACGGTTCCTGGCATTTCTTTGGGAAGTGTAGGCGGCTCGGGCGGTCGGCGGCCCTACGCCACGCCCCACTGCACCGGGGACTCGGGCGGCGCCTCCTCGGCGAGCTCGATCACCGGGCGCCGCAGGTCCGATCCGAACACCGGCAGCAGCTCGCACATCTCCTCCAGCCGGGAGACGGTGCGCTCGTTGATCTGGTCGGCGAGGGCGTCGCGCTCGAGGTTCGTCGTGATGACGACCGAGCGCTCCTCCTCGTAGCGGGCGTTGATGAGCGCGTAGAGCTGCTCGAGCACCCACGGGCTCGTCTTCTCGGCGCCGACGTCGTCGACGTGCAGGAGGTCGACCTGCGTCAGGCGGTCCAGCAGCTCGGTGTAGGACTGCTCGCTGCCGTCGTCGAACGTCGTGCGGATCTCGGCCAGCAGGCGCGGGAGGGAGTAGATCGCCACCGTGTGGCCGGCGTCCAGCGCCGCCTTGGACACGAGCATCGCCAGCGACGTCTTGCCGGTGCCGACCGGCCCGTGGAACCAGAGGCCCTCGCCGGCCTCCAGGCGCTCGTCGATCTCGCGCACGTAGCGCCGGACGTAGGCGACGATGCCGTCGCGGATCGTCGTGACCGGCGGGCGGTCGAACGAGATGCCGCGGTACTTGCGCGGGATGACGGCCGACAGGCCGCGCGCGCGGGCGTGCGCCACGACCTGGCCGCGGCAGCGGCAGTGCGACGACGTGCGGGTCTCCTCGTCGACGAGGATCCCGGAGCCGTCGCAGACGTTGAACGGGCAGGTGCGGGCCATCCGGCTAGGCCGCCCGCTGGAGGCCGAGGAAGCGCGGGTACTCGCCCTGGAAGGTGAGCGCGACGTCGCCCAGGCCGCCGTTGCGGTGCTTGGCGACGATGAGGTCGGCCTCACCCGGGCGGTCGGTGTTCTCGTTGTAGTACTCGTCGCGGTAGATGAACATGACGAGGTCGGCGTCCTGCTCGATCTGCCCCGACTCGCGCAGGTCCGACAGCATCGGGCGCTTGTCGGTGCGCGACTCGACGCCACGCGACAGCTGCGAGAGCGCGATCACCGGGACCTCCAGCTCGCGGGCCAGGATCTTGATGCCACGGGAGATCTCGCCGATCGCCTGCACGCGGTTGTCGGTGCGCGCGTCGGTGCGCAGCAGCTGCAGGTAGTCGATGATGATCAGGCCCAGGCCGCCGTACTCGGCCATCGTCTGCTGGTGCAGGCGGCGCGCCTTGGCCCGCATCTCGAGCATGCCGATGTCCGACGAGTCGTCGACGAACAGCGGCGCGCGGTCATAGCGGGCGGCGGTCTCGAGCACGCGCTTCCACTTGCGCGGGTCGTTGAGCCGGCCCTTGCGCAGGTCGTCGCCCTTGATCGACGCCTGGGACGCGATGAAGCGCTGGGCCAGCTCGGACTCCGACATCTCCAGGCTGAACAGCGCTACCGGCCGCGGGCGCTCGGGGTGGAGCGCCACGTTCTCGGCGAAGTTCGTGACCAGCGCCGACTTGCCCATCGACGGGCGCGCGGCGAGGATGATCATGTTGCCCGGCTGGAAGCCGCCGGTCATGTCGTCGAGATCCTGGAAGCCCGAGGTGGTGCCGGTCATCGACCGGCCCTCGGTCGAGAGCTCGTGCCAGCGGTCGAGCTCCTCGTGCAGGACGTCGCCGACCTTGCGGAAGTCCTTCTGGCGATCGTCGCGGCCGACCTCGAGCATCGCCTTCTCGGCGGCCTCGACGATGTCGCGCGGCAGGCCCGCGTGGTTGTGGACCGAGGACTGGATCTCGTAGGTCGCCGTCAGCAGCTTGCGCAGCAGCGACATCTCGCGGACGATCTGGCCGTAGCGGCGCTGGTTGCCCACGGCGGGGACCGCGGCGGTGAGCGCGTCGATCTCCGCCGGGCCGCCGGCGGCCTCCAGCGACCCGCGGGCCCGCAGGTGCTCGGTGACGGTCACCACGTCGATGGGCTCGCTCTCGTT
>JAWVGD010000310.1:0-2890 GCA_033855515.1 Baekduia sp. | reverse complement strand
TGGTCGCCCTCCCAGTGGACGCGCACGAACCGCTCGGGGTCCTTGCGCAACGCCATCGTGTTCGGGCAGTCGTCGCGGTGGATCGTGATGCCGCGCCCCAGCGAGACGTAGCCGACGATCGGATCACCCGGCACCGGCCGGCAGCACTTGGCCAGGCGGACGAGCACGTCCTCCACCCCATCGACACGGATGCCGTAGTTGCCCGCCTTGCCGGTCGGCTGCCGGCGCGTGCGGCGGGTGCTGACCAGCGCCTCGGCGGGATCGGTCTCGTCCTCGGCCGCCTCGCCCTGCTTGAGGCGCTGCATGACCTTGTTGACGACGACCTTCGGCGAGACCTTCGCGCCGCCCAAGGCGATGTAGAAGTCGTCGGCCTTGCGGAAGCCCATCTCGCGGATGACGTCGGCCAGCAGCGGCGAGCTGACGATCTTCTGCGGGGGCAGGCCCTGCTTCTTGAGGTGCTCCTGCAGCAGCTCGCGGCCGGTGTGCTCGGTGTCGTCGCGCGACTCGGCCTTGAAGAACTGCTTGATCTTGTTGCGCGCACGGGTCGTCTTGACCAGCGCCAGCCAGTCGCGGGACGGACCGCGGTCGCGCTTGGAGGTCAGGATCTCGACGATGTCGCCCGACGCCAGCTGGTAGTTGAGCGGCACCATCTTGCCGTTGACCTTGGCGCCCACGCAGCGGTGGCCGACCTCGGTGTGGACCTCGTAGGCGAAGTCCAGCGGCGTCGCGCCCTGCGCGAGCGACTTGACCTCGCCCTTGGGTGTGAAGACGAAGACCTCCTCGTCGAAGAGGTCGACCCGCAGCGTCTCCATGAACTCCTTGGGGTCATGGAGCTCCTGCTGCCAGTCGAGCATCGAGCGCAGCCACTTGAGCTTGTCGTCGCCCTCCGGGCCCGCGCCGCCCTTCTTCGTCGGGTCCTGCTTGTACATCCAGTGCGCCGCAACGCCGTACTCGGCCATGTCGTGCATGTCGCGCGTGCGGATCTGGATCTCCAGCGGCAGGCCCTCGGGCCCGATGACCGTCGTGTGCAGCGACTGGTACATGTTGAACTTCGGCATCGCCACGAAGTCCTTGAAGCGCCCGGGCAGCGGCTTCCACAGCGAGTGGATGACGCCGACGGCCCCGTAGCAGTCCTTGACGCTCTCGACGACCACCCGCATGGCGGTGAGGTCGTAGATCTCGTTGAACTCGCGGCCCTTCTTGGTCATCTTCGAGTAGATGGAGTAGAAGTGCTTCGCGCGTCCAGAGATGCGAGCCGAGATGCCGAGCGCCTCGAGCTCGCCCGACAGCTCGTCGCCGGCGTGCTTGACGTAGTCCTCGCGCTCCTCGCGCTGCTGGTTGACCAGCCCCTTGATCTCCTGGTACTTGCGCGGATGCAGCGCCGCGAAGGCCAGGTCCTCCAACTCCCACTTGATGGCGTGGATGCCCAGGCGGTGCGCGATGGGCGCGTAGATCTCGAGGGTCTCCTTGGCCTTCTCGATCTGCTTCTGCTTGGGCATCGCGTCGATCGTCCGCATGTTGTGCAGGCGGTCGGCGAGCTTGATGAGGATGACCCGGATGTCGGAGGCCATCGCGACCATCATCTTGCGGTAGTTCTCGGCCTGGGCCTCGTCGCGCGAGGTGAACGTGATCCCGGTGAGCTTCGTGACGCCGTCGACGAGCGCCGAGACCTCCTCGCCGAAGAGCTCGCCGACCTCCTCCAGCGACGCGGAGGTGTCCTCGACGGTGTCGTGCAGGAGCGCGGCCACCAGCGTGTCGGTGTCCAGGCGCATGCCCGCGCAGATCTTCGCGACGCTGACCGGGTGGACGATGAAGTCCTCGCCCGACTTGCGGCGCTGGTCGGCATGGTGCTCGCAGGCGAAGACGAACGCCTCCTCGACGCGGCCGCGGTCGATCGGCAGCGCCGCCTCGTCGGCGTGCTCCTCGACGATCGCGAACAGGTCGCTGAGCAGGCGGCGCTCGTAGGCGGTCAGATCCGCGCGGGCGACCGCGGGATGCTGCGCAGGATGGGTGATGAGGTCGATCGGGGTGCGGTCGCCGTTGTCGGCGGCCACCTCGTCCTTCACGCCGCCTGTTGCGTCGCGTTCGCGCTGGTCAGCCATGCCACGCCCTCCGCATGGCGCTGGGCGGCGGCGCGGAACGCCGGCGAGCGCTCGAGATCGGTGCTCTGGGGCGGCGGGACCGTGAGGTCGCCGTCGGCGTCGCGCTCGACCAGGCCCAGCTCGAGCAGGACGGAGAGCAGCCGTCCTGCGGGCGCCACGGGGCGTCCGCCGAGCGCGTCGTCGACCGTCGCGCCCCCGCCCAGGGCGCGATAGACCTCGACGAGGCCGGGTCGCAACGCAAGATCTCGATCCAGGACATCCCTCCCAAAGCGTAGCTCAGGCTCACCCCACGCCAGATGGGCCATCTGACCGGACGCCCCGGCGAACAGCAGCGCCTCGTGGCGGGGATGCAGAGGCGGGTCCAGCGCGATCAGGTGCGTGTACTCGTCGGCCAGGCCCGGATGGGCCTCCAGGGCGTCCCAGCTGCACAGCGCGTAGCCGCCGAGGCGGCCGGTCATCTGGCGCCGGCGCAGGACCGCGTCGGCGCAGACGACCAGCACGGGCTCGCCGGTGTGGACCAGCGCGGCGATCGTGCCGGCCAGGCCGGTGCCGCGCCGGTCGCGCACGGCGCGGCGGCCCGGCCCAGACCCCTGAGCGCCGCGCGCGGCGATGGCGGAGATGCGGGGCGGGACCGGGCGGCGTGCGGGCCCGCGCGGTCGCCTTCGGGATGGGTGCCCTGCCCGAGGGCGCGGCCGAGGGCCGCCTGCACGCGACGTTCACGCTGGAGCTCAACGAGTGGCAGGGCGCGGTCGAGCCCCGGCTGGTCCTGCGCAAGCTGCTGCCCGCCG
>JAWVGD010000309.1:0-3951 GCA_033855515.1 Baekduia sp. | reverse complement strand
GCGACCGCGATCGCCGCTTCGAGGCCATCTGGACCGTCGACCCGCGGGCCACGCGCCACGCCGCGCAGGTGGCCGCCCGCCTCGCGGGCCGTGGCGACCCCGCCTTCGGCGAGCAACTGGAGGAGCTGCTGGCCGACCGGCCGCTGGCGCTCGAGGAGCCTGCGCCGGCGCTCACGGCGCTGACGAACCGGATGGTGAGCTACCTCGAAGCGGCGGGCTGATCGCCCTCGCCCTACACCGGCTCCAGGGCGACCTCGGTCCCGGCCGGTAGGTCGCCCTCGCCCCGCGGGATGATCGCCAGGCCATCGGCGCCCAGCAGCGACGACAGCACGTGCGAGCCCTGCGGACCGGTCGGCGCCACCGTCCCGTCCGGCGCCCGGCGGACGCGGACCAGCTCGTCGCGATCGAGGTGGCGGGGGACCGCCACGCCGAGGCGCGCGCTGCCGCGCGGGACGGTCGGGTCGCCGCCGGCGAGCGCCGCAAGGGCGGGCCGTGCGAAGAGCAGGAACGTCACGTAGGCGCTGACGGGGTTGCCCGGCAGGCCGAGGACGATCTTGCCGTCGCGCTCGCCCATCCACGTCGGCTTGCCCGGGCGCAGGGCGACGCGCCACAGGATCTCGCGAACGCCGAGATCGGTGAGCGCCTGCTTGACGTGGTCATGCGCCCCCACCGACACGCCGCCTGCCAGCACGAGCAGATCGGCCTCGTCGAGGGCCTGGGCGATGACCGTCCGCGTGGCGTCGAGGTCGTCGACCGCATGGCCGCGCCCGACGACCTCGGCGCCTGACCGCGCGGCCAGCGCGGCGAGCGTCACGCTGTTGGAGTCGTGGATCTGGCCGGGGGCCAGCTGCGTGCCGGGCTCGACCAGCTCGTCGCCGGTGGAGACGACCGCGACGCGCGGGCGCGGCACGACGTGGAGGTTCATGCGCCCGGCGCCGATCGCGACGCCGAGCTCCGCCGGCCCGAGCGTGATCCCCGACGCCAGCACGCGCGTGCCGCCGCGCAGGTCGCTTCCGGCCTCGCGGACGTTGCGGCCGGGGGCGACCGCGTCGCCGAGGACGATGTGCTCGCCGTCGACCTCGACGCGCTCGAGCTGCAGGACGCCTTCGGCGCCGCCGGGCAGGGCGGCGCCCGTGGAGATCCGGACGGCCTCGCCCGCGCCGACGGTCCCGGTGAACGGGGTCCCCGCCCGCGACTCGCCGACGAGCCGCAGGCGCGTGCCCGCGTCCGCTGCGCGCAGCGCGAAGCCGTCCATCGCGCTGTTGGCGAACGCGGGGACGTCGTGGGCTGCGGCGACGTCCTCGGCGAGGCGAAGCCCGAGCGCGTCGGCGACCGGGACGTCGACGGAGGGGAGGGGGCGAACGACCGAGAGCAGCGTTGCGCGTGCGTCGTCGATGGACGGAAGGGTGGGCACAGGACCCATTGTTGCCGGTCGACGGTCCAGTCTTCGCCCACGCTTCACTCAAAACGTCGGACTCCGGTGCGAAGATGCACGGTCCATGGATGGAGCTGGACTTTTCGGTCGCCGGCCGCGACCCGTTGCCGATGCGCCTTCGGTCGATCCCGTGATCGTCGCGAAGGCATGGTTGCTCGCGCTCGTGGCCGACGCGCCGCTGGCGCAGGCCGGCGCGGTCCCGGCCGCCGAGCTGGCGCGCGGCGGGCCGGTCCTGTGCGGCGCCGTGCTCGCGGCGCTCGCGTCCGATGCGGAGCTGGAGCGGCTCACCGGCGGCGACGGCCGTGCGCCCCTGGCCGCCTCGGCCGCGCGGTTGACGGGCGCGCGAACCCCGTCCGCGCTGGCCGCCGGCGTCGAGGCGCTGCGGGCCGCCACCTGGCGGGCGCTGCGCGCCGAGCTGCGCGAGCCCGCGCCGGAGCTCGTCGCCGATCTCGGCGACCGTCTGGCCTACGTCTGCGCTCGCGTCGCCGAAGCGTCGCTGGCGGCGCCCTCGACCGACCTGCCGGGCCGCGGCGGCCCGCTGGCCGACGCGTTGGCGGGAGCGGCCGCGCCGTCCGCGGCGCCGGCGACCCCGCCGCCCGCGGCCCCCGAGCCGCGGCGGGAAGGTCCTGCGGCGCCCGAGGCCCGCGGCGCCGTCGCCGGCGAGGAGGAGCCCGCGCCGCCGCTCGGGGTGCAGGTCGTCGACCTGCCGCCCGCGCTGCCGATCGAGCGCGACCCACTCACGTCGCTGGCCGAGGAGCTGGCCGCGGCGCCACCGGCCGGCGTCAACGGCGCGCCGCCCGCGCCCGTATTCGTGCCGGCGCCCGACACGCCGATCGTCACGCGCCGGCAGCGCGTCGACACGAGCTGGGACGAGGCCGCCGAGGTGGGCCCGCCGTGGCTCGGGGCGATCACCCGGCGCCTGGAGCGCCGCGAGCAGGACGGGTTGCCCTTCGCGGTCCTGGTCGTCGAGGTCGATGACCTCGATCGCCTCCTGGCGTCGCAGACCGGACGGGAGGTCGCCTTCGCGCTGGAGGCGGCCGAGCGCGGCCTGACGGCCGAGCTGGCGCCGGCCGACCTCGTCGTCCGTGAGCGCCTCGGGCGCTGGTGGCTCACGAGCCCCGATCGCGACCCGCACACGGCCCGCGATCTCGGGGGCCGCGTCGCGGCCGCCATCGCCCGCGCGACCCTCGGTGGCGCGCCGCTGGCGGCCTCCATCGGCGTCGCGGTCTGCCCGGAGGACGGCGACAGCGTCGACGGGCTCGTCGGTCGGGCCGACGAGGGGATGTTCGCCGCACGGTCGGCGGGCGTCCCGCTGGCCTGAGCGCCGGCCGCCGGCCGCCGGCGCGGCTACCGCGCGGCGGCGGTGGCGGTGACCGGTGCGGCCGGGACGGCCGGGGTGGCGGAGCGCACGGCGCCGATCGTCGTCGTCGCCGTCACGCCCAGCGCCTGCGCGGTGGCCGCGGTCAAGTCGTAGTTCGTGCCGCGCCGGAACGGGCCGCGGTCGACGACGGGCACCGTCACCGTGCGGCCGTCGTTGTACAGGTCGACGAGCGTGCCGCAGGGCAAGGACTTGTTGGCGACGCCGAGCAGGCGCTTGGACATCGTGCGCCCGCAGGCCGTCTTGTGCCCGTAGAAGCCGGGGCCGTACCAGGTGACCGTCGCGCGACGGTAGACGGTCATGGCGCGCCCCTCGGAGCCGCCGGCCTCGGCGCCGGCCGCGGTCGCCCGCGTGGCGGCGGTCGCCTGGGCCGCGGGCGTCGCGCGGATGCTCGTGTGCCCGGCGTGGTCGGTGGTCCACGACGCGTCGTAGGAGCCGTCGGGCGCGACGGTCGCGGTGGCGACGGTCACCCAGCCGGCGGCCGGGTCGAGGCGTTGCACCGCGACCGCGTCGCCCGGATGCGATCCGGTGACGACACCGTGCAGCGCCACCACGGAGCCGACCAGCTCGCCCAGCGGGGCGGTCAGCGTGGAGCCGTCGGCGAAGACGGTCGGCGCGGTCGGGTCTTCGAAGCTCAGGCCGCCGGGGGACGGGGCGGGCGCCGCAGCGGCCGGATCGGCGCTCGGGGCGTCCGCCGCGGAGGCCGCGGAGGGAAGGGCAAGGGCGAGCGCGGCCAGGGCGGCGCTCAGCTTCACGATATTCGTGTTGGGCACGTCGGTATGGGTCCTCATCCAACGGCCTACGGGGTGAGCTGACGGGCTCGCGCCGGATGACGGCGCTACGGGCCAGGTGGCCTGATTCGCCCCGGCGAGTCGCGCGAACGCGGCTCGCAAGTGGTTCCCCCGCTCCACACCCTCGAGGTGGGTGTGGACTCGGCTGACGGCGCGGGAGCATAACAACGTTCGGGGCCCGAAGCGGACCGGCGTCTCGACGGTGGCATTGTCCGACCGCGAACACGCCCGCTCCACAAGGCTCCGGTTTCCGGTTCGGCGCAGCGTGTGTGCGCCCCAGCCGCGATGCGCGGCTGCGGGCGGTGGCGCGGGGCGCGCGGGTCCTGCCTAGGGCTTGGGCAGGCGCG
>JAWVGD010000308.1:0-10367 GCA_033855515.1 Baekduia sp. | reverse complement strand
GCGCCGAGCCCTCGGGCCGCACGCGGCCATAGGCGCCGCGGCCGAACCGGCCCGCGCGGCCCTCGTCGACCGCGTCGTGCAGCGCCGCGCCGAAGCGTCCCGGCCCCCACTCCCCGGCGTGGACCCTGCGCCGCAGCTCGTCGCGCTCGATCGGGTCGCCGGCCGCGCAGGCCCCGGCGATGGCCTCGATCTCCCGGTCGAGATCCAGCTCGGCCATGGCCGCGTACCGGCTGGACGTCCCGGCCGTCCCGACCATCGCCGGCGAGTAGAACGACGTGCCGGGGCCGGGGCGGAAGCGGTGCAGGCCCTCGCGGTCGTGCTCGCGATGGCGCTCGGCGCGGCGGCGGATCCGCTCCGCCGACGGCGTCGGTACCGCGTCCGGCACGCCCACCTGCTCCGGCCGGCCCTCGGCCTCGGCCTCTTCGGCGGTGAGCGGCTTGGCGACGCTCTCCAGCGACTTGCCCTCGGCCCGCACGCCGAACAGCAGCTCGGCCGCGCCGCCCAGCGCCATGGCTCCTGCGCCGATGAAGAACCCGGTGGCGACCTTGTCGACGCTGCCGCTGTGGATGAGCTGGCCGAACAGGAACGGGCCCGTGATGCCTCCCACGGCGGTCCCGACCGCGTAGAAGAGCGCGATCGACAGCGAACGCGTCTCCATCGGGAAGATCTCGCTCACCGTGAGGTACGCCGCGCTCGCACCGGCCGAGGCCAGGAAGAACGTCGCGATGATCAGCGCCATGAACGACCACCGGGTCAGCACGTCGGCCCGCAGCAGGAACCCGAGGACGACGACCAGGGCGGCCGATCCGAGGTACGTCCCGGTGATCATCGGGATGCGCCCGACCGTGTCGAACAGGCGCCCGAGGAGCAGCGGGCCGAGGAAGTTGCCGACCGCGAAGAGGACCATGAAGTAGGGGACGGCGCCGGACGTCACGCCGAAGAACCGGCTCAGGAGGGTCCCGAGGTCGAACGTGACGGCGTTGTAGAGGAACGCCTGGCCGATGAACAGGGCGAGCCCGAGGACGACGCGGGTGGGATAGCGCCGGATCGCGACGCGGGCGATCTCGCGGAACGGGATCACGTCACGCTGGCGGATGACGATGGTCTCGTCCGGCTCGGGCAGGTCGGCCCCGGTCTCGGCCCGCACCTCGCGCTCGATCGCCTCGACGATCCGCTCTGCCTCCTTCTCGCGGCCGTGGATGAACAGCCAGCGCGGGCTCTCGGGCACGTGGCGGCGCACGAGCAGGATCGCGACGCCCAGCACCGCGCCGACGCCGAACGCCAGCCGCCAGCCCACGTCGGGGCCGAACATGACCGTGTTCAGGAGTCCCAGCGCCGCAACGCCGCCGATCGCCGATCCGACCCAGAAGCTGCCGTTGATCGCGACGTCCACGCGCCCGCGGTTGCGTGCCGGGATCAGCTCGTCGATGGCGCTGTTGATCGCTGAGTACTCGCCACCGATCCCCAAGCCGGTCAGCGCTCGGCAGAGGAAGAAGTACCACGGTGCGAACGCGAACGCCGTCGCCACCGTCGCGGCGAGATAGAGCCCGAGCGTCACCATGAACAGCTTCTTGCGCCCGTAGCGATCGGTGAGGCGGCCGAAGAGCAGCGCGCCGCAGCAGGCCCCGGCCACGTAGAGCGCGCCGGCGGTGCCGACGTCGGCAGTGCTCAGCCCGATGCCGCTTCCGGGTTCGGTCATCCGCGGCGCGATCGCCCCGACGATCGTGACCTCGAGCCCGTCGAGGATCCACACCGTCCCCAGCCCGATCACGATCCGCCAGTGGAAGCGCGACCACGGCAGGCGGTCGAGGCGCGCCGGGACGTTCGTCCTGATGGTCCGTGTCGTGGTGCCGGCGCGTGCGCTGCTCACTGCTCATGCTCCTTGCGTATCAGGCCGCCGCAGCAAGCTCCCCGAGCGTCACCTCGCGCTTGTGGAGGTCGGCGATGGCGAAGTGGCCGTCGCCGAGGGGCCCGGGCGCGACGATGAGCGTGCGGCCGAGCATCTCGGTCATGCGCTCGCCACCAGAGACGACCAGGCGGGCGCGGTAGGTCGCGACGAGCTCGGCCACCGCCTCGCTGCCGGCGGTCTGCAGGCCCTTGTGCGCCGGCGGCGTGGAGAACAGCAGCACGGGCTGGAGTCCGTCGAACTCGCCGATGATCCTGAGGCGGTACTCCGCCTCCCAGCGCGGATAGTGCAGTCGCTCGGTCTCCTCGCGGGGACCGTCAGGGTCGTCGTCGACCTCGCCGCCCAGGCCGGCGAACAGGACGTGTCCGCCGGGTGCGACCGCCGCGGTCCCGTGCACGCCGCGCACGTCCGGGTGGACGATCCCGACGTCGTGGGCCTCCCGCAGGTAGTAGGCCACCGGCGCATCGCCGGGGCCTGGGACCCAGAACGTCGGTAGTCCGCCGGCTCCGAGCGCACGGAACATCGCGCGATGGCTCTCGCGGGTGCCGCCCTCGGAGAGATCACCGACGATCGCGACGGCGTCGACGCCGGGTTCGGCGGCGGTCGACGCGAGCAGGCGCTTGATGGCATCGACATCGCCGCGCGGATCGGCGGCGCAGAGGATCCGGGTGAGTTGTCTGCTGGGCATCGCCCCCGTCGTAGGCCGCCCTCGCCGCCGGGCAAGCCCGGACGCATCCCGGTTGCCGTGACGGCGCCGCGACCTATCCACCTGTCCAGGGCCCACAATGGATCACGAGACCTTCATCGACGTGGTGGCCGGCGAGGCCGGCACCGGCCGCGAGCAGGCCGAGCGGGCCATGTCCGCCACCCTGCAGACGCTGGGCGAGCACCTCGACCGCGAGGAGGCGCGCCAGGTCGCGGCGCAGCTCCCGCCCGAGGTGGCGCCGTGGATCGCGAAGTCCGCACCCGGCGCCGAGCGCTTCGACGCCGACGAGTTCCTACGTCGCGTGGCGCAGCGCGCGGGCGTCGACGTCGGTGACGCGCGACGGCACGCCGCCGCCGTCCTCGACGCCCTGAGCCGCGCCGTCTCGACCAAGGAGTGGGACGACTTGGTCGCCGAGCTCCCCAGCGACTTCGCGCCACTGCTGCCGCGCGGACCGTACGTGGCGGTCGTCGAGGCCGACACGTTCCTGGGCCTCGTCGCCGAGCACGCCGGCCTGGACCGCGACGGCGCCCGCCACGCCGCCGAGGCGGTGCTCGAGACCCTCGCCGAGCGGATCGCCGGCGGCGAGGTCGACGACCTGACCGTGCGCCTTCCGTTGGAGCTCCACCCACCGCTGCGCCGCGGTCGCGACGCGTCCGGCGGGCAGGCCAGGAGGATGGGCGCCGCCGAGTTCGTGCACCGGGTGGCCGAGCTCGAGGGCGTCAGCGACCTCGAGGCGGCGCGGCACTCCCGCGCGGTGCTCCTGACGCTGCGCGAGGCGGTGGGCGACGAGGAGTTCCGCGACGTCGCCGCCCAGCTCCCCGACGACTTCCTCCGGACGCTGGCGCGTTGACGGAGCGCAAAGGAGGCCGAACTTGACCATCGGAACGAGCCTGTTCCTGATCGCCGCCGGGGCGATCCTGAAGTTCGCGGTGACCACGCATGTCCAAGGCGTCGACGTCCATGCGGTCGGCGTGATCCTCATGGTCGTGGGCGGCCTCGGCCTCGTTCTGGGGTTGTTCCTGCTGACCCGCGGCCGCTCGGCGGGCGTGCCCCCGCCCGTTCCGTGATTCCCCTACCCAAGGAGCGCTGACCATGTCCTTCTCCGCCCCGTCTCCATGGGCGCCGCAGCACTGGACCGACTTCATGCAAGTCGCCGGCTGGGAGGAGCTGCGCACCGCGCGCCGCGCCTTCCTCGTCGCCGGCATCCTCGGGATCGTGACCGGCGTCGCCGCGATCGCGGTGCCGATCGTGGCGTCCGTCGCCACCGCGATCTTCATCGGCTGGATCCTCGTCGCGTCGAGCGTGTGGATGTTCGTCGATGCCATCGGCCGCCGCGTCGCGCACTCGCGGGGCGAGCTCGCGCTGCGCCTGCTCAACGCGGCGCTGACGCTCTTCGTCGGCATCTGGCTGCTCGTCGCGCCGCTGAGCGGCACGCTGACCCTGACGTTCATGCTCGCCGCCTGGTTCCTGGCCGTCGGCGGCCTCGAGATGGTCGCCGCGTGGCGCGAGCGCCACACGCGCGAAGCCCCGACCGTGGCGATCGCCGGCGCCCTGAGCCTGGTCCTCGGCCTGCTGATCGCCTGGAACCTCCCGAGCTCGGCAGCGTGGGCGCTCGGCCTCCTGGTCGGCGTCGAGCTCGTCCTCTGGGGCAGCCGCTCACTCGCGCTGTCCTTCATGCTCAGGGAGCCGCGCCCGCGCTGAGCAGCCGGCGGGACCCCGGCGGCGTCGCGCATCGCGACGCCGCTGTGCCCTCCGTGCGTCAGGCCGTGGCGCCGACCGGCGGCTCGCGGCGGCTCGCGCCATCGGCGGCGGCCGCCTCGTCCTGCGGCCTCGCCCAGCGGATGGACAGCTCGCCACCGTCGACGTCGACGTAGATCGTCGACCCGTCGTGGACGTCGCCGGCGACGAGCGCGCGGGCGATCCGCGTCTCGACCTCGCGCTGGAGGTAGCGCCGCAGCGGCCGGGCGCCGTAGACCGGGTCGAAGCCCTCGCGGGCGATGAAGCGCCGGGCGGGCTCGGTGACCTCCAGGTAGATGCGGCGATCGGCCAGCCGCTGGGCCACCGCTGCGAGCAGCAGCTCGACGATCCGCTCGATCTCGGTGAGCGTCAGCGGCTTGAACAGCACCGTCTCGTCGATGCGGTTGAGGAACTCGGGGCGGAAGCGCTCGCGCAGCTCCGCGAAGACGCGGTCGCGCGCATCGGGCCTGATCTGCCCGTGGTCGTCGAGGCCGTCGATCAGGTACTCGGACCCGATGTTGGAGGTCATGATCACGACCGTGTTGCGGAAGTTCACCGTGCGGCCCTGCGAGTCGGTCAGGCGCCCGTCGTCGAGCAGCTGCAACAGCGTGTTGAACACGTCGGGGTGCGCCTTCTCGATCTCGTCGAGCAACACCACCGCGTAGGGCTTGCGGCGCACCGCCTCGGTGAGCTGGCCGCCCTCGTCGTAGCCGACGTAGCCGGGAGGCGCGCCGACCAGCCGGCTGACCGTGTGGCGCTCCTGGTACTCGGACATGTCGAGCCGGACGATGTTGTCCTCGGAGTCGAACAGCGCCTCGGCCAGCGCGCGCGACAGCTCGGTCTTGCCGACGCCGGTCGGGCCGAGGAACAGGAACGAGCCGATCGGCCGGCGGGGATCCTTCACGCCCGCACGGGCGCGGATGACCGCGTCGGCCACCAGCCGCACCGCCTCCTCCTGGCCCACGACGCGCTCGTGCAGCACCTCGTCGAGGCGCAGCAGCTTCTCGCGCTCGCCCTCCACGAGTCGCGTGATCGGGATGCCCGTCCACCGTGCGACGACCTCGGCGATCTCGTCCTCGGTGACCTCCTCGCGCAGCAGGCGCCCCGCCGTGCCCGGCACGGCCTTCTCCTCGAGGCGCTCCTCTTCGGCGTGCAGGCGCTGCTCCAACTGGGGCAGCTTGCCGTGGCGCAGCTCGGCGACGCGGTTGAGGTCGTACGCGCGCTCGGCCTCCTCGATCTGGCGGCGAACGTCCTCGATCTCGGCGCGCAGCGCCTGGAGCTTCTTGATGGCGTGGCGCTCGGCCTCCCACTGCGCGGTCATCGCGTCGGCCTGCGCGCGGAGGTCGGCCAGCTCCTTGCGCAGCACCTCGAGGCGCTCGCGGCTGGCCGCGTCGGTCTCCTTCTGCAGCGCGGCATCCTCGATCTCCAGCTGCATCACGCGGCGGGTGATCGCGTCGAGCTCCTGCGGCATCGAGTCGATCTCGGTGCGGATGACGGCGCAGGCCTCGTCGACGAGGTCGATGGCCTTGTCGGGCAGGAACCGGTCGGTGATGTAGCGGTGCGACAGCGTGGCCGCGGCGACCAGCGCGGCGTCCTGGATCCGGACGCCATGGTGGACCTCGAAGCGCTCGCGCAGGCCGCGCAGGATCGAGATGGTGTCCTGCACCGACGGCTCGTCGATGACGACCGGCTGGAAGCGGCGCTCCAGCGCGGCGTCCTTCTCGATGTGCTTGCGGTACTCGTTGAGCGTCGTCGCGCCGATGCAGTGCAGCTCGCCGCGGGCGAGCATCGGCTTGAGCATGTTGCCCATGTCCATCGAGCCCTCGGCCGCACCGGCGCCGACGACGGTGTGCAGCTCGTCGATGAACATCAGGATGCGGCCCTCGGCGGCCTTGACCTCCTGCAGGACGGCCTTCAGCCGCTCCTCGAACTCGCCGCGGTACTTCGCGCCGGCGACCAACGACCCCATGTCGAGGGAGAAGATCGTCTTGTCGCGCAGGCCCTCGGGGACGTCGCGGCGGACGATCCGCTGCGCGAGGCCCTCGATGATCGCGGTCTTGCCGACGCCCGGGTCGCCCACCAGCACGGGGTTGTTCTTGGTCTTGCGCGACAGGATCTGGACGGTCCGGCGGATCTCCTCGTCGCGCCCGATGACCGGGTCCATCTTGCCCTGGCGGGCCTCGGCGACGAGGTCGCGCCCGTACTTCTCCAGCGCCTCGTAGCCGGCCTCGGGCACGTCGCTGGTCACACGCTGGCTGCCGCGCACCTCGGTGAGCACTTCGAGGAAGCGCTGGGCCGTGACCCCGGCCTCGGCCAGGACCCGGCCCGCCGCCGTCTGGGTGCCGGTGGCGAGGATCGCGAGCAGCAGGTGCTCCACCGAGACGTAGTCGTCCTTGAGGCGCTGAGCCTCCTGCTCGGCGCTGTCGAGCGCGAGGTTCAGCTGGCGCGACAGGCGGATCTGACTGCCGTCGGCGCCTCCGCCCGACACGCGCGGGCGGCGCTCGAGCTGCTGCTGCAGCGCGGAGCGCAGCTGCTCGGGGTCGACGTCCAGCCGCGTCAGAAGCCGCGGGACGAGCCCGTCGGACTGCTCGATCAGCGCCAGCAGGAGGTGGTCGACGTCGATCTCGGTGTGGCCATAGCGCAACGCCTTGGTCTGCGCGTCGTGCAGTGCCTCCTGCGACTTCTGGGTCAGCCGGCTGGGGTCCATGCGATCACCTCGGGTGTCGTCCGTTGGATGGTGAGCGGGCCAGCCGCTCCTCCAGGTCGTCGATGCGGGCCAGCAGCTCGCAGGCGAGGACCGCGCCGGCGAGGTTCAGGCCCAGGTCGCGCCGCAGCCGGATCGCACGGGCCAGCTGCGCCGGGGCGTCGTCCGGGTACGGGGCCGCGATCAGGCCGAGGCGCAGCAGCCGCCGCACGGTCTCGGGGTGCAGGCCGGCGTCACGGGCGAGCTGGTCGACGGTCGCGCGGCCGCGCGGATGGATGACGAGCAGGCTCACGACTGCGCCCGCGGATCGAAGTCGGAGGCCTCGGCCAGCTCCTGGTAGAGCTTGCGCTCCTGCCGGCTCAGCTTCTTGGGCACCATGATCTTCACGATCGCGTAGAGGTCGCCGCGGCGGTCGCGGCCGTCGGGCCAGCCCTCGCCCTTGAGGCGCAGGCGCGTCCCGCTCGACGAGCCGCCCTTGACCTTCACGCGGGCCGTGCCGCCGTCGAGCAGCAGCACCGGGACGGTCGCGCCGAGCGCCGCCTCCCACGGAGCGACGGGCAGGTCGACCAGCACGTCGCGACCCTCGAGCCGGAAGCGCGGGTGCGGCAGGAGGTGGACGCGGAGCAGGAGGTCGCCGTCGGGCCCGCCGCCGACGCCGGGGGCGCCCTCGCCGGCCAGCCGGATCCGCTGGCCCTCGCGCACGCCGGGCGGGATCGTGACGTCGTAGTCGCGGCCGTCGCTGAGCCGGAACTTGCGCGACCCGCCGCGAAAGGCCTCTTCCAGCGTCAGGTCGATCGTCGCCTCATGGTCGCCGCCGCGCAGCGAGAAGCCGTCGCCCGCACCCCGCCGGCGGCGGCCGGTGCCGGGAGAGGCGCGGCCGCCGCCGAACAGGCTCTCGAAGATGTCGCCGAGGTCGCCTTCGCCGGCGGCGCCGCCGAACCCACCGGAGAAGCCGTCGAAGCCGTCGAAGCCCTCGAACCCTTCGGGCCCGCCGGGGCCACCGCCCCGTGGCGCGCCGCCTCCGCCGGGGCCGCCCGGCCCGGCGCCCGCGGCCCTCCAGTTCTCGCCGTAGCGGTCATACGCCCGGCGCTTCTCGTCGTCGCGCAGGACCTCGTAGGCCTCGGAGACCTCCTTGAAGCGATCGGCGGCCGCGGGGTCCTTGTTGACGTCGGGGTGGTTCTGGCGGGCCAGGCGCCGGTAGGCCGTGCGGATCTCCTCGTTGCTCGCGTCGCGCGAGACACCGAGCGCGTCGTAGTAGTCGCGGGAGCCGACGGCCATCAGCCGCTGCCGGATGCGGCGGGCTCTGCGGACTCGGCCGGCGGCGGGCGGCGCGCGACCACGACCTGCGCCGGGCGCAGGACCCGGTCACCGCGGGTGTAGCCCGCGCGCGCGACGTCCACGATCGACCGGTCCTCGGCGTCGGTGGTCATCCGGACGTCGACGGCCTCGTGGCGCTCGGGGTCGAAGCGCTCGCCCGGCGCGCCGGTCCGGGAGACGCCCTCGCGCGCCAGCGTCGCGGCGATCTGGTCCGCGACTGCGCGGACGCCCTCACCGGTCCGGTCGTCCGGGGTGGCGGCCAGCGCCCGCTCGATGCTGTCGGCAACCTCCAGCCAGTCGCGGACGACGGCGTCGGCGGCGTCGGTCGCCCGCCGGTCCAGCTCTCGGGCGGTGCGCTTGCGGAAGTTGTCGAGGTCGGCCAGCGCCCGCTTGAGGCGATCCTCGAGCTGCGCGACCTCGGGCGGAGCGGCGGCGGCGTCGGGAGCCCCTCCGCTCCCGTCGCCCCCCTGCTGCTCGGTCCGCGGCTCATCATGCTGCTGATCACTCACGCGTGAACTCGGCATCGACGACCTCCTCGTCGTCCGCGGCTTCGGCGGAGGGCTCGCCACCGCCATTTCCGGTCGGCCCCGCGGCGGAGCCGGCGGCCTGCGACGCCGTCGCCGGCAGCGCGTGGACGAGCTGCTCGAGGTCGGCGATCAGCGGCCGGACGCGGTCGAGGCCCGCCTGCTCGGAGATCGCCTGCCGGGCGTCGGCGACGAGCTGCTCGGCGCGCGCCTTCTCGTTGACCGGGAGGCCGTCCTGCAGGTCGGTGACGAGCTGCTCGACGCGATAGGCCAGCGAGTCGAGCTCGTTGCGGGCGTCGATCTCCTCGCGGCGGCGAGCGTCTTCGCCGGCGTGCTCCTGCGCCTCGCGGATCATCCGCTCGACCTCGCCCTGGTCGAGGTTCGCCGACTCGGAGATCGTGACCGTCTGCTCCTTGCCGCTGGTCTTGTCCTTCGCCGACACGTTCAGGATGCCGTTGGCGTCCAGGTCGAAGGTGACTTCGATCTGCGGCACCCCGCGCGGCGCCGGCGGGATCCCGTCGAGCCGGAAGCGGGCCAGCTGGCGGTTGTCGGACGCGAGCTCGCGCTCGCCCTGGAGCACGACGACGTCGACGGCGGTCTGGTTGTCCTCGGCGGTCGAGAACGTCTCGGTCCGCCGCGCCGGGATCGTCGTGTTGCGCTCGATGACCTTGGTCATCACCCCGCCCAGCGTCTCGAGGCCGAGCGACAGCGGCGTGACGTCCAGCAGGACGACGTCCTCGACCTCGCCCTTGAGCACCCCGGCCTGGATCGCGGCGCCCAGGGCGACGACCTCGTCGGGGTTGACCGTCATGTTGGGGTCCTTGCCACCCGTGAGCCGGCGGACGAGGTCCTGGACGGCCGGGATGCGCGTCGAGCCGCCGACCAGGATGACCTCCTCGATGTCGTCGGCCGACAGCTTGGCGTCGGCCAGCGCCTGCTCCACCGGGCCACGGGTGCGCTCGACGAGGTCCTTCGTCAGCTGCTCGAACTGCGCGCGCGTGACGGTCAAGTTGAGGTGCTTGGGGCCCGCGGCGTCGGCGGTGATGAACGGGAGGTTCACCTGCGCCTGGGTCGTGCTCGACAGCTCGACCTTCGCGCGCTCGGCGCCCTCGTAGAGGCGCTGCAGCGCCTGCGGGTCGTTGCGCAGGTCGATGCCCTGGTCCTTCTTGAACTCGTCGGCGAGCCAGTCGACGAGCCGCTTGTCGAAGTCGTCGCCACCGAGGTGGCCGTCGCCGTTGGTCGCGCGGACCTCGACGACGCCGTCGCCCACGTCGAGGATCGAGACGTCGAACGTCCCGCCTCCGAGGTCGTAGACCAGGATCGTCTCCGAGCCCGCCTTGTCGAGGCCGTAGGCCAGCGCGGCGGCGGTCGGCTCGTTGATGATCCGCAGGACGTCGAGACCCGCGATCTTGCCCGCGTCCTTGGTGGCCTGGCGCTGGGCGTCGTTGAAGTACGCGGGAACGGTGATGACCG
>JAWVGD010000307.1:0-4660 GCA_033855515.1 Baekduia sp. | reverse complement strand
CGCAGACCGCGTCCATGGACCCCCAGAACTGCGGCGTGATCCCGGCGTAGGAGGCGTTGCGGTACAGGCGGCCGAGCTTGCCGCCGCGGATCTCGCGCGCGACCTCGGTCGCGAACTGGAACTGCCACCGGCGGTCGTCGATCGACCACGAGCGGTTGGACTCCAGGTACAGGCCGTCGTCGGTGTCGGCGATGAGCTCGGCCAGCGACCCCGCGTCGCCGGGCTCCAGCGACACGTTCGTCATACGCACGATCGGCTGGCGGGCGAAGCCCTCGGCGCGGGCGCAGCCACCGGAGCGGTCCAGGCCGACGGCGGCGGCCGACTGGCGGTCGCTCAACGCGTTGCGCAGGATGCCGTTCTCCACCAACATGGTCCGGGCGCCCGGGACGCCCTCGTCGTCCCAGCCGAACGTGCCCAGGGCGCCCGGGATCGTGGCGTCGGCGCTGACGTTCAGCTGCGGGGAGCCGTAGCGCAGGTCGGCGGTGAGGTCGGCGGGCTGCACCCAGCTCGTGCCGGCGTAGGACGCTTCGCCCAGCAGCATGCGGTCGAGCTCCAGCGCGTGGCCGATCGACTCGTGCAGCTGCAGCGCGACCTGCTCGCCGTGGAGAACCAGCGTGCGCCGGCCCTCGGGCACGACGGGCGCGGTCAGCAGCTCGATGGCCTCGGCCGCGATCCGCGGCGCGTGGGCGAGGAGGTCCAGCGCGACGACGTGCTCCCAGCCGGCCTGGGCGACCGTCCCGCCGTGCGAGGTGGGGTAGGTCCGGACCTGAAGCTCGCCGTCGCCGAGCGCCGTGGCCTCGATGCCGGCGCCGCAGGTGGTCTGCACCTGGGTGACCGCCGTGCCGTCGCTGGTGGCCAGCGCCTTGCGGGTGCGGCTCATCGCGGCGGTCGCCTGCGCGCGGATGATGCGGTCGTCGCCGCGCATGGCGGCGACCGCGGCGGCGAGGTGCTCCAGGCGCTCCGCCAGCGTGATGCCGAACGGGTCGATCACGCACGGCCCGTCCCAGTGGCCGGTGGCCGGGGTGACGGGCGCCAGCGGACGGTCGCCGGCGGCCGGCTGGGCGGCGGCGACGGCCAGCGCACGGCGCAGGGCGGCCTCGGCACCGGCGGAGCGGACGTCGCGCGGGGCCGCGAACCCCCACGCGCCGCCGACCAGGACCCGGATGCCGAGACCCTCGCTCTCGTCGGTGTCGACGGCGTCGACCAGCTCGTCGTGGATCGCCAGCGCCTCCTGGCGCGTGTGGACATGGCGGGCTTCGGCGTAGGCGCAATGCCCGGCCGCACGGTCCACCGTCTCACGGAGCAGATCGAGCACTGGCCCGAGGCTACCGAGGCACCGAGACACCGACCCTGCCCCCGCTCTGCGGGTTTCGCCCCCTGGGCGAACACCCGCGACCGAACCTCGCCCCCTGGGCGAGCGTTCGGCCGTTACCAGGCCTCGGCGTACAAGGCGCGCAGCTCGTCGCGGTCGGCGGCCGGTGGCGTGTAGGCGAGATCGGGGCGCTTGGCGGCCGCGTCGGCGCAGGCGTCGAGGCGCTCCTCGGGCACGCCCAGGCGCCGGATGCCGTCGGCGCCGGCGCGGCGGGCGAGCTTCTGCGCCAGCGCCCGCAGCGACCCGTCGGGGTCGACGCGACGGGGGAAGCGCCGCTCGAGCGCGCCGATGGCGGCGGGCAGGACCGCCGCGTTGGCCTGGCCGTGCCCGGCGCCACCGACGCGCACGAGCGTCTGGCTGAGGACGTGGCTGAGGCCGTACTTGGCGGCGTCGATGGCGTAGCCCGACAGCAGCGCGGCGAGCGCCAGCTGCTCGCGGCCGACGGGGGTCGGGTCCTCGTCCTCGATCAGCCAGGCCGCGTCGATCAGCCGCATCGCCTCGCGCGCCGCCAGGGACGGGACGGGGGAGGCGAAGATCGTGATCGCGCCCTCGACGGCGTGGGCCAGCGCGTTGGCCGAGGACGCCGCCAGCTCCGAGACGGGCTGCGACGCCGACAGGTCTGGGTCGTTGATGACGATCGCCGGACGGACCTGGTGCGCGCGGTCCTCGTGGCCGGCGGGGCGCCGGTGCACGGAGGTCATGTCCGCGGCGCTGAGCGTGGTCGGGATCGCGGCGGCGCGGGCGCCGTCGCGGGTGCCGACGATCGCCTTGGCGGTGTCGATCACGCGGCCGCCGCCGAGCGCGACGATCAGGTCCCCGTCGATGTCGAGCATGCCGGCGGCGAGCTCGTCGACGAGGCCGGGGGCGACGATGTGGACGGCCTGCGCACCCTCCACGACCGCCGGCGCGAGCGCCTGCGCACGCTCGGTCGTGAGCAACGTGTAGGTGTCGCCGAGCAGCTGCGGCGCATCGCCGATGGCGCCGCGCCCGAACCGCACCGTCCGCTCGCCGTCCTGCCACGTGAAGTCCATGGAGGCGACCCTACCCACGGGTGCTCACCCTTCATCCTGCGCGTCGCGCGCCAGCGGCAGGAGCCGGTGGTCGGGGGTGAAGAGCCGGCGGGTGCCCAGGAGCGCGACGACCGTCGCGGTGGTCGTCACGGCGCCGAGGATCACGTACATCAACGCCAGCTGGACGCGGACGGCGTCGAGCGGCTTGACGCCGGCGAGGATGAGGCCGGTCATCGCGCCGGGCAGCACGACGATCCCGAGGGCCTTGATGCGCTCGACATCGGGCGCGATGCCCGTGCGCAGGACGTTGCGGACGGTGGGGCGGACGGCCCGCTGCCACGGGAGCCCCAGCGCCAGGCGCGCCTCCAGGTCGGCGCGGCGCTCGGCGACGGCCTCCACGAGCCGCCGGACCGTGAGGACGCCCGCGGCGAGCGAGTTGCCGACGACCATGCCGGCCAGCGGCACGACGGTGCGGCCCTCGACGGGGAAGATCCCCAGGGCGAAGACCAGCCCGAGGCCGGCGACGGCGCTGGCCGTCACGGCGGCGAACGCGACGCCGAGCACGCCGGGCAGCATCGGCGCCCGGCGGCTGATCGTGAACGCCGCGAAGACGATCATCCCGGCGACCCAGGCGAACGACCACCCGACCCACGTGCTCGGGTCGACGATCAGCCCGAGCGCCACGCCGACGAGCAGCATCTGCCCCAGCGACCGGACGACCGCGATCGCGAGGTCCTTCTCCAGGCGGAGCTTCTGGCGCCAGCTCAGCAGCGCGACGCCCAGGACCATCAGCAGCGAGGCGGCCAGCCCCCACCAGCCGACGTCCCCGCTCGCCCCGGCGGCGAGGATCGCGGCGAGGCTCACGATCCCTCCACCACCCGGCCGCCGGCCAGCGACACGACGCGGTCGCCGAGCCGCGCGGACTGGCCGCGGTCGTGGCTGACCAGGATGATCGGCACGCCGTCGTCGGCCAGGGCGCGGGCGAGGCGCTCGATGATGCGCGAGGCGTCGGGGTCCAGCGCCGAGGTGGGCTCGTCCATCAGCAGCACCCGCGGCCGCGTGCCGAGCGCGCGCGCCAGGCACACGCGCTGCGCCTCTCCGCCGGAGAGCGTTCCGCCGTCGCGCGTCAGGAACCCGGCGTCGAGTCCGGCGCGCTCCAGTAGCTCGGCGGGCGGGTCGAGCGGGCCGGCGACGGCGAGGTTGTCGGCCACCGTGCCGGGGAAGAGCACCGGCGCCTGGAAGACCATGCCCACCTCGCGCCGGTGGGCGAGCACATCGCGCGCGGCCAGCTCCTCGCCGCGGTAGCGGACGCTCCCGGCGCTGGGCGCCTCCAGGCGGTTGAGCAGGCGCAGCACCGTCGACTTGCCGGCGCCCGAGGGGCCCTGGAGCACGGTGACGCCCCCGTCGTCGAGCTCGAGCGTCACGTCGGCCAGCCGCGGGCGCGCCACGCCCGCCACGGTCACCGCCTCCAGCTGAAACAGGGCCACGAGCGCGTCATCATCGCGCGCCGCGGCCCGCGCGGGTCACGCGGTGGGCGCGCCCGCACGGTCGGGGTTCCAGGAGTAGGCGTAGGACGGGTCGTCGTTGTCGCGCCACAGCGCCGCAAGCTTCAACGGCCGGAAGGTGTCCCACATGACGGCGAGCTCGTCGGTCGAGGTCGCGCCCAGCGCCTTCTCGACGGTGCCGGGCTGGGGGCCGTGCGGTAGGCCGGATGGGTGCAGCGTGAGGCAGCCCACGCCGACGCCCTTGCGCGCGGCGTAGTCGCCGTCGGCGTAGAACATGACCTCTTCGGACTGGATGTTGCTGTGGTGGTAGGGCAGCGGCACGGCCTGCGGGTCCCAGTCGAGCATCCGCGGCGCGAACGTGCAGATGACGAAGTTCGGTCCTTGGAAGGTCTGGTGGGCGGGCGGCGGCAGGTGGAAGCGCCCGGCGCGCGGCTCGAAGTCGTCGGCGTTGAAGGTGTAGGGGTAGACGTAGCCGTCCCAGCCGACGACGTCAAAGGGATGGCGGTCGAGCACATAGGCCTGGAAGCCGTCGCGCACGCGGACGCTGACGGCGAACGAGCCGTCCTCCTCGACGGTCTCGAGCTCCGCCGGCGGATGGAAGTCCCGCTGGGAGAACGGGGCGTGCTCGAGCAGCTGGCCGTAGCGGTTGCGGTAGCGGTTGGGCGTCTCGATCTCGCCCGGCGTGTGGAAGACGAGCCAGTGCTGCTCCGTGGCGGGCGCGAGCTCCCAGCGCAGCGTCGTGCCGCGGGGGATGACGACGTAGTCGCGCTCGC
>JAWVGD010000306.1:0-4730 GCA_033855515.1 Baekduia sp. | reverse complement strand
GGCGGGTCAGGGACCGACGCTCCTAGCCGAACGTGAACGCGTAGGCCGACGTGCCCGGCGCAAGCGCCAGGTCGAGCCGGTGACGCCCCGCCCGCCGCAGGTCGACCAGCGTGTAGAGCCGCTGGCGGTCGACGACCAGCCGCCGGGGCGTCCCGCGATCGACCCGCACGGTGATCGCGCCCGGGCGGTCTGCCGCGGGCGGGCTGAGCACGAGGTACACGAAGCGGGCCTGGACGGTGGCGGTGATCGTGGCGTCCCGGACCGCGGTGGCCGGCTCGTCGCCGATCCTCCACGTGCCGCCCAGCGCGAAGCCGTGCAGCGGCGGCGCGCCCGCCGGCGGCGTGTAGGTCTTGGTGCCCGGCGTCGGCGGCGTCCCGACCCAGCCCTGGGCGCGCGCCGCGCCGACGTAGGTCTCCGGCGTCGGCCGGTGGCTCACCGGCGTGATGCCATGCGGCCGCGCGCGAGCGGCGCTCACGTGCGCGCCACGCTCGGCGAGCAGCGCCCGGATCGCGGACTCCGACGCGCCGTACTCCCCCTCGCCGAAGTGCGAGTGGCGGACATGGCCGCGTGCGTCGACGAGGTACTCCGCGGGCCAGTACTGGTTGCCCCAGGCGTTCCAGGTCGCGAGGTCGTTGTCCTGGACGACGGGGTACTTGATGGCATTGCCCTTGATCGCCCGCTCGACGTTGCCGGCGTCGTGCTCGAAGCCGAACTCGGGCGCGTGGACGCCGACGATCGTCAGGCCGGCCTTGCGATAGCGCTTGTCCCACGCCTCGAGGTAGGGCAGCGTCCGCAGGCAGTTGATGCAGGTGTAGGTCCAGAAGTCGATCAGGACGACGCGCCCGCGGAGCTGCGCAAGCGACAGCGGCGCGCCGCCCGCCGTGTTGAACCAGCGCTGCGTACCGGTGAAGTCCGGCGCGGCGCCGAGGTCGGGCAGCCTGGCGCCCGCGGGGTGCGGTGCGGCGGCGGTCGTGCCCGTCGCCTGGTCGAAGCGGGCGCGGCCGCGCAGGTCGGCGAGCCGGTCCTTCACGGCGCCTGAGCGCTCCAGCCCGGCGGTGAGCGTCAGGTTCGAGGAATGCCGGGCCAGCGCCGTCTCGAAGCGCAGGTCCAGGTTGGCGGCGAAGACGATCGCGGTCAGGACCATCACCGCGCCGAGCGCGCGCTGGATCGTCTGGGCGCGCCCGGCGCGACGCAGGGGCTCGAGGACCCGCCGGCCACCGAGAGCGATCGCCGCCAGGACGACGGCCGAGCCGGCGACGTAGGCGAGCGCGATGGCCACCGTGCGGCCCGACGCGGCCGACACCGAGACGACCGCGGCCAGCACCGGCCCGGCGCAGGGGGCGTAGACGAACCCGAGCGCGGCGCCGACGAGCAGGCCCGAGCCGAAGCCGTCGCCGCGGCGCTGGGGCGCGAAGCGGCTCAGGCCCGCCAGCGGGCGCTCCAGCCGCTGCGCGACGGCGGGCACGAGCGCCGCCAGGCCGGCCACGAGCAGGACCGCGATGCCCGCGCGGCGCAGCGTCGTGCCGCCGAGGCCCACGTGACGCAGCAGCTCACCGCCGCTGATGATCGACACCAGGAACGTCGCCGAGAGGCCGAGCACGATCCCGGCGGGCCGACGGCGGCCACCTGCGGCACCCGCCGACAGCAAGGCCGGCAGGATGGGCAGCGCGCACGGGCTCAGGGCGGTGCCGGCGCCGACCAGAGCGCTCAGGAGGACGAGGATCAGCATGTCGCGGTGGGGATGAATACGCCGATGCGCGACCGTCTGCGCCGATGGGCCGCGCGTTACATCTCCCGCGAGGGTGCCGGAGCCGGATAGGGTCGGCCGGTCATGGACGTCGCTCTCGCCTCGTCCGGCAGTGCCGTCGCCTCCACGAAGCTCCACGTCCCCGACTTCCCGTCCGGCGTGCGCGTGCCGTGCGCGCCGCTCGCCGGACGCCTCGCCGCCGCGCGCGGTCCGGGCCTGGCCGTCGCGACCGGCGCCGCGACCCCCGTGCTGGCGACCTGGGCGCAGGACCCCGCCGACGACCGCCCGTTCGCCTGGCTGAGCCTCGACGGCGCCGACGCCGACCCGGTCGTCTTCTGGCGCGGCGTGATCGCCGCGCTGCGCACCGTCCACCCGAGCTTCGGCACCGAGGCCGAGCGGCTGCTGCGCGGCGGCCCCGCGCTGCTGACCCCCGGGGTCGTCCCCCTGGTCGCCGCCGAGGCCGCCGCCCTGGACCGGCCGACCGTGCTCGTCCTGGCCGGCTTCGAGGCGGTGGCCGGCGCGCGCGCCGTCGCGGCGACCCTCGATCTGCTGCTGGCGCGCCGCGCGCCCGCGCTGCTGGTCGCGGTCGGGCACGCCGGACCCACGCCGCTGGGGCTCGACGTCGGCTGGCTGCGCGCCGAAGGCCTGCTGGCCGAGGTCGACGTGGACGGCACCACGGCGTCGGCCGGGAGCGAGGCCCCGAGCGCGCCGAGCTCCGCGCTGCCCGCCGCGGCGGTCGCGCGCCGCTGGCCCGCGGCGCTCGCGCGCGGGGAGCACGCCACCGTCCTGAGCTGGCTCGACGCGTTGCCGGTCCAGGACGAGGTCACCGAGCGCGACCTCTGGCTGGTCCGCCTCTGGGCCGCGCTGGAGCGCGACCAGCCCGGCACCGCGCGCGGCCACCTGGCCGCCGCCGACCCCGACCTCCCTCCCGAGATCCACGCCCGGGGCCTGCTGCTCGATGCGCTCGGGGCGTTCCGGCGCGGCGATCTCGCGGCGATGGCGCTGTCGATCGATCGCGCCACGGGCCGCGATCCCGCCGACGGCTTCTGGCACACGACCGAGGCGCTGCTGCGCGGGCTCGAGGCCTTCTGGCGCGCGCATCCGCGCGTCGCGCACCGGCACTTCACGCGCGCGGCGGGCCTCGCCGAGCTGCACGGCGACCGGCTCGCGCTCGCCTCCGCCATCGGCTACCTCGCGCTGATCGCCACCGAGGGCGGCGACCGCGACGCGACCCGGCGCCGCCTCGGGCGCCTCGAGGACCTCCACGACGCCGATCCGCTCACCGGCGCCCACGCCGCCGGCTGGTCGGGCGCGATGGCCGAGGGCCGGATGCTCCAGCTCGCCGGGGTCCACGAGGGCGCGGTGGCGCCGCTGGAGCGCGCGGTCGCGCTGGCCCAGCGCGGCGGGAGCCGCCTGGAGCATGCCGAGGCGCTGCTGCGCCTGGCCGCCGCGCACCGCGCCTGCCAGCGCCCCGCGCAGGCCCAGGCGCACGACGCCGAAGCCCGTGCACTGCTGGCGCGGTGCCCCGAGCACGGGCGCCTTGCGGGCGTGGCGGCGGCGGTGGCGCCGCCGGCAGCGCTGCGCGACGTCCTCAGCCCGAGCGAGCTGTCGGTCCTGCAGCTGCTGCCCGGCGACCTCTCCCAGCGCGAGATCGGCGCCGAGCTGTACCTCTCGGTCAACACCGTCAAGACCCACTGCCGCAACATCTACACGAAGCTCCACGCCGCATCCCGCGAGCAGGCGGTGGCTCGCGCGCACGAGCGCGGCCTGCTCTAGAGCCCCGAAAATGCCCGCATACGCCCCAAACGGGTCGATCGGAGGAGCGGTGGTCGGACACCCCATCGCAGGAGTGTGGGTATCCGCACGGTGGAACCGGCCATTCCGGGGCACCCTGATGCCGTGCCCATGAAGCTCCTCATCGTCGACGATCACCCGAGCTTCCGCTCGGCGGCCCGCCTGCTGCTCGAGCACGAGGGCTTCGAGGTCATCGGCGAGGCCGAGGACGGCGCGAGCGGGATCGCGGCGAGCAGCGCGCTGCTGCCCGACGTCGTCCTGCTGGACATCAACCTTCCCGACCTCGACGGCTTCGACGTCGCCTCCCGCATCTGCCTGGACCAGGCCGCGCCCAAGGTCGTGCTCACCTCCAGCCGCGATCCGCGCGAGTTCGGGCCGCTGGTCCTGCGCAGCGGCGCACAGGGGTTCATCCCGAAGGGTGAGCTGTCGGGCGCCGCGATCTGCGCCCTGCTGTGAGCCGCGCCGCGCGCCCGCGGGCCCACACCTCGTAGCCGACCAGCACGATCGCCGGCGGCACCGTCGCCGGCAGCACGTCGACGACGAGGAACAGCTGGTCCCAGGCCACCGACACGACCAGCGTCGCGACCATCCCGACGACCTGGTTGCGACCCTCGACCGCGAGGATCCCACCGAGCACCGCGGCGGCGAAGAAGTCGCCGTAGCCCATCGAGGCGTAGTGGAACGACGCCGACTGCAGCTGCGGCAGGCCCGCCCCGGGCGCGGCCGCGACCAGCACCGCGTTGGGCGCCTGCAGCGTGTTGCCGAAGACGAGGAACGCGTCGCTGACCGCCATCGCGACGAGCCCGAGCTTGAGGAGCGTCAGCGGCGCGGCGCCCGCCAGCAAGCGGCCGAGCGTGACGCACGAGCCGGCGATCAGCACGATCGTGGCGATCTGGCCGGCGCGCGTGTCCGGCCATGCCCAGGCGATCGCCAGCAGCGGCGCCGCCAGCGGCGCCAGCCACCAGCGCGCGCCGTGCGCGGCCCAGCCGAGCGCCAGCACGCAGCCGGGCGGGATGAGCAGCAGCGCGACCCAGGTCAGGACGTCGGCGCTCGAGGGCAGCAGGTCGATCGCGGCGATCACGACGCCGATGCACAGCGGCAGGACCAGCGCCCAGGCGCCGCCGCGGAAGCGGTGCAGCGCCGCCGGGACGCCCGCGGCCGGCAACGCGACGCACGCGGCCTGGGCCAC
>JAWVGD010000305.1:0-11584 GCA_033855515.1 Baekduia sp. | reverse complement strand
GTGGATGATCTCCAGCAGCACGGGGCCGATCGCCTCGCGACCGGCGCGGCGCGGGTCCGGCACGGCGTGCGCGACCCAGGCGGTGTAGGGCTCCAGGTCGAGCTGCACCGCGCCCTTGCGCCCGCCGCCGCCCGAGGCGGGGAACAGCCCTTCGATCTGGCGCGCGATCCGCTCGCCGCGGATCCACAGCGCCCCGTAGGCGCGGACCTCGTCGGCGCCCTGCTCGAGCACCGCCTGCCAGCTCACCAGGTCCTCGGCGGCGGCGACGTGCAGCAGCTCCTTGACGCGCGGCCGGGCGGCCAACTGGGCCGCGAGGTGGTCGCGCAGCGCCGCCTTGCCGACGACGGTGCGGTCGAAGCGCAGCAGGACCGCGTCCTCGTGGTACTGGCCCAGCAGGCCGTCGAGGTCGGCTGCCTCCATCAGCCGCAGGTGACGATCGAGCAGGTCACGGGGCGTGGTCGTCATGCGCGTGCGGAGGGGTCGGCGTGGCGGGCGGGTTACAGGCGGAAGACGGGGACGAGGCGCTGCTCGTGCTCGGCGTCGATGCGGGCGACGACCTCGAGGTGCTCGGCCAGGGGCGTGTTGCGCAGCTTGGTCCCCAGGCCCTCGTCGACCTGGTAGATCCCGGCGCTGTTGTTCATCTCGATCTCGACCCGGACGGCCTTCTCGCGGCCGGGCGAGATCTTGACCGACTCGATCGCGTAGGACGAGAGCGAGTGGATGTTGGGCAGCAGCTGCTCGAACGGCACGCGCGAGCGGCCCTTGGCCATGTCCAACGCGTCGCCGACGCGGAGGATCGAGCCCTCGATCGTGAACGGCACGCCCTTGGAGCGGTGGCTGATGATCGCGTGCGAGGCCTCCGCCACGATGATCGAGCGAGTCGGCTCGTCGTAGATCGGCTTGAGCAGCTTGGGCAGCTTGTCGGCGGTCAGGAACAGCGAGAACTGCTCGTGGTCCTGGCGGTGGATCGACATCCCGACGCAGTGGAACAGCGCGGCCGCGGCGATCACGACCTCGGCGTCGCGCTCGGTCAGCCCGTGGTCGGTGACGACCGACGGGACGATCCCGCGGCGGAACAGCAGACGCGCCAGGCGCAGGCTGATGTTCGTGACGATCTGGATGTGGACCCAGGAGTGGTCCGACATCCCGAGCCGCTCGGCGTTGACCGCGGCAGCGTGCCACCACGCCTTGACCTGCGCGTCGCCGTTGACGGCGTCGATCAGCCGCTCCAGCTTGCGGTTGCCGCGCGCCGGGGCGCGGATGTGCGCCGCGGCGACGCGCTCGTCCAGGCTCTGGGGCGGGTCTTCGCCGTCGCCGCTCACGCCGCGGACCCTACCGCGGCCCGCACGCCCTGGACGACCGTGGCCGGACTCTCGCCCGCGTCGACGCGGATCCGCGGGAGCGCGTAGCGGTCGGCGCCGGGCCGGGCCGCGCCCGGCAGCTCGGTCGTCGCGGCGCGGTAGCCGGCCGCCCGCACCGCAGCCTCGACCGCCGGGTCGAACCTCCCGGCGGGGTAGCAGAACGCGTCGGCCGCGACGCCGAAGGCGCGCCGGATCGCGGCCCGGGAGCCCGCGATCTCCCGCCGCAGCTGCGCGGCGCCGACCGTCGTCAGATCCGGGTGCGTCAGCGAGTGGGCGTCGATCTCCCAGCCGTCGCGGATCATGGTCTGCACCCGCGAGCGCGTCAGCCCACCGGGCGTGCCGAGGTTGTGCCAGGCGAGGTTCAGCACGCCGGGCCAGCCCGCGGCCCGCAGCGCGGCGCCCGCGCCCTTGCCCTGGCTCAGGTAGCCGTCGTCGAAGCTCAGCACCACCGGATGCGGCGGGAGCCTGGCGCGCCCACGCCAGGCGTCCAGCACGCTGTCGAGCGTGACGCCGTGGTAGCCGGCCGTGGCCAGCGCCGCGACGTGGGCGCGCAGCGCGGCGGTAGTGACCCACAGGCCCGCGTACTCGGCCCCCGGCGGGGCCGGGGCGATCACGTGGTACATCAGGATCGGCACGGCGGCGCGCGAGGGCGCGGTGTGGATGGCCGCCGGGAGCGGCGCCCCGGCCGGGCCGTTGGCGACCTGCTGGGCGGACGTCGTCGACACAGGAGCCAGACCGCTCGGCGCGCCGCCGCCTCCGCCGCATCCGGCTGCCCCGGCGGCGGCCGCGCAGGCCACCAGGAACGTCGTGAGCGCGCGGTGCGGGAGCACGTCCGGAAGCTTGGGCGGGCGGCGGGTCAGGTCGCACCGAGCCCGGGCTCGCGCTCGGCCGCGCGCGCCTGGTGGCCCAGCATCAGCTCGCGCTGGAGATCCCGCGGCTCGGGGCCCTGGGGCGTGCGACGCACCCAGGTGCCGTCGGAGTGCAGCTCCCAGCAGTGCGTGTCGTCGGCGAAGGCGCGCTCCAGCGTGTCGAGCAGGTCGTCGCGGAGCACCGGGTCCTCGACCGGCACGACGAGCTCGACGCGCGTGTCGAGGTTGCGCGGCATGAGGTCGGCCGAGCCGATCAGGACCTTCTGCTCGTCGCCGCGCTCGAACGCGAAGACGCGCGAGTGCTCCAGGAAGCGCCCGACGATCGACACCACGCCGATGTTCTCGCTGACGCCCTCGACGCCGGGCACCAGGCAGCAGATGCCGCGCAGGTTCAGCTCGACCGGGACGCCGGCCTGCGAGGCGCGGTACAGCGCCTTGATGCAGGTGCGGTCCACGAGCGAGTTCATCTTCATCTGGATGCGCGTGCGCTCGCCGCGGGACTGGGCCTCGATCGTCTTCTCGATCTCCTCCACGATGCCCTCGCGGAGGTGGTCCGGCGCGACCAGCGCCTTGCGGTACTGCCGCGGCCGCGCGTAGCCCGTGAGGAAGTTGAACATGTCGGCCACGTCGGAGCCGAGGCGCTCGTCGGTCGTGAACAGGCCGAAGTCGGTGTAGAGCCGGGCGGTCGTCGGGTGGTAGTTGCCGGTGCCGACGTGCAGGTAGTGGCGCACGCCGTCGCCCTCGCGGCGGACGACGAGGATGCACTTGGCGTGGGTCTTGAGCGCCGGGTGGCCGTACACGACGTGGACGCCCGTCTCCTCCAGCTTGCGCGCCCACTCGATGTTGGCCCGCTCGTCGAAGCGCGCCTTGAGCTCCACCAGGCACACGGCCTGCTTGCCACGCTCGGTCGCGCGGATGAGCGCGGGAATGAGCGGCGTGTCGTCGGAGGTCCGGTAGATCGTGAGCTTGATCGCCAGGACGTCGGGGTCGTTGGCGGCCTGCTCGACGAAGCGCCCGACCGACGTCGAGAACGAGTCGTAGGGATGGTGGACGAGGATGTCGCCCTGGCGCATCGCGGCGAAGAGGTCGGCCTTGGCGTGATGCTCCTCGGGGCGCAGCCGCGGCTGCGTCACCGACTGCCACGGCGGGTCGCGGAGCTCGGCGAAGCCCGGCAGCTTGACGACCTGCCACAGGTCGGTCAGGTCCAGCAGGTCGTTGACCTCGTAGACCTGGCGGGGCTCGACCTCCAGCGCCTCGCTGAGCGCTTCGCGCAGCGCCGCGCTCATGGCCGCCTCGACCTCGACGCGCACGACCTCCCCGAACCGGCGCCGGCGCAGCTCGTCCTCGACGGCCGTCAGCAGGTCGTCGGCCTCGTCGCTGATCTCGAAGTCCGCGTCGCGCGTGACGCGGAACACGCCGTGGTCGATGACGTCCATCCCGGGAAACAGCGACTGGAGGTTGGCGGCGATCAGCTCCTCCATCGGGACGAACGTCGTCGGCTCGCCCTCGAGCGCCACGAACCGCGGCAGCATCTCCTTCGGGACCTTGACGCGCGCGAACGTCACGTGGCCCGAGACCGGGTCCCGGACGAGGACCGCGAGGCTCAGCGACAGGTTCGAGATGTAGGGGAACGGCCGGCCGAGCCCGACCGCCAGCGGGGTGAGGACCGGGAAGATCTGGCGCCGGAAGCGCTGGTCCAGGGAGCGCCGCGCGCCCTTGTCGACCTCGTCGATCGAGAGCAGCCGGATGCCGTGCTCGGCCAGGCTCGGGCGCAGCTGGTTGGCGAGCAGGCTGCACTGGCGCGCGATCAGCGCCTCGACCTTCGCGCGAATCGCATCGATCGTCTCCGACGGCGTGCGCCCGTCGTTCTTGGGCGTGGTGATGCCGGCGTCGACCTGGTCGTGCAGGCCGGCGACCCGGATCATGAAGAACTCGTCGAGGTTGGACCCGAAGATCGCGGCGAACTTGCAGCGCTCCAGCAGCGGCTGGTCGGGGTCCTCGGCCAGCTGCAGCACCCGATCGTCGAAGTCGATCCACGAGAGCTCGCGGTTGAAGTACAGGTCGGTGTCGTCGAGGTCGGACGGGGGCGCCGGTGGCTCGGGGACCGCCTCGACCGCGCGGATGGACTCCTGGGTGAGCTGCTGTTCGGGGTTCATCATGTGGGCGAGAGATCGGACGGTAGGTCGTCGGACAGGGCGGCGCCGTTACCGTCGTGTGAACACGGTGTGATCGCCGGAGGCCCGGAGGGACGCTCGGCCGCGGCGTACTCCAGGCGCGCCCGGAAGCCGGCACGCTGCAGCTCCTGCCATGCCTCCAGGAAGCGGCCGAAGAGCAGCGCGCGACGGGCGCGGAGGTAGACGGCGAGCGCCTCCAGGCCCCGGAACGCGTCGACGTGGGGCGCGGCGGACACCAGCTCGGGATCGAGGTCCTCGGCGTCGGCGGCCAGCGACTGCAGCGCGAGGGCGTCGCGCTCGCGCAGCTCGGCGATGAGCGCCTCGACCCGCGGCAGGGTCACGTCGCAGTCGTGGATCCGGCCGAGGAGGTCCTGCAGCTCCTTGGCGCGCTTGCCGGCGGTCTTGGCATACGGCCCCAGCGCGGGACGCAGCAGCTCGAGGATGTAGCGCAGGCGCTTGGCGGCGATGCGCAGATCGTGCAGGACGACGACGGCGTCGGGGTCGGCGGCGGCCGGCATGAAGGAGTACAACTCGTCGAGGCGGGCCACGACGAGGCGCTCGGCGTTGTCGGCCAGCGGGGCGTCGGCGTCGAGGCCCTTGACCTTCCGGGCCTTCATGCGGCGCGTTCCTGGGCGCCGGTGAGCGCGCGCAGCCGGCCGGCGAGGTCGTGCTCGGCCATCGACTTCAGGGCGCCCTCCAAGGCGCGGTTGCCCTGGGCCTGCTCGACGCGGAGCCGCTGCGCGAACACGTCGAGGCCCGCCTGGTCCTCGGGCGCCAGGACCCGCGCCAGCTCCTCGAGGTCGAGGAGCTGGACGTCGGGATCGCGCCGCGCGCCGAGCGCGTCGGCCAGCGCCTTGACGTCGCGGAGGACGGCCTTGTGCTCCTTGGGGTCGAAGGCGACCGCGAACACCTCCAGGACGCTGCGCAGCCGCCGCGTGGCGACGCGCATGTCGTGCACCCGCTCGACGTCGCCGGTGTCCAGGACCCCGTCGGCATGTTCGAAGAGCTCCTGGGCACGGATCGCCACCGCCTCGCGCGCCACGTCGCCGAAGCGCCGGCGACCGTCGATCCCGGGGATGGGGCGTGCTTTGGCCATGACGTCGTGGTAGGTCTACCCGACCTGGGCGAAGAGGTCGAGCACGACGCCCTCGCGCAGGCCGCCGGTGCCGATGTGCAAGGGGCAGCCCGCGGCGCGCGCGACCTCCGCGAGGAGGATCAGCCCCGCGGGCAGCAGGCGCACCCGCTCGACGTGGAGGTCGAGCTCCAGCGCCGCGTGCGCCGCGGGCAGCGCGACGATGCGCGCCAGCGCGGCGTCCAGCGCTTCGGCGGTCAGATGGCCGCCGCACAGGCGCCGCAGCGACGTCGCGCTGCCGCCGACGGCCCAGGCGACGTCGGCGCCGGGGCAACCGACGGCGGCGATCGCCGCGGCGGCCTCGGCCCGTGCGGCGCTCAGCTGCCCGAGCGCGGGCGGGTCGTCGTGCAGGTGCGCGTCGGCCAGGCCGCCGGAGCCGATCGCGATCGACGCCCACCACGACGGGCGCTGCCCGGGCGCGCCGGCGGCCAGCTCGGTGGAACCGCCGCCGACGTCGGCGACCACCACGCGGGCGGTCGTGCCCTCCAGCGTGGCGGTGGCGCCCGCGAACGCGAGGCGCGCCTCGTCCTCCCCGCTCAGCACCTCGACCGGGACGCCCGCGGCGTCCGAGAGGTGCGCGAGCAGCGCGTCGCGGCCCGGCGCGTCCCGCAGGGCCGCGGTGGCGACGACGCGCAACGCCGCGATGTCGTTGGCGCGGGCCGTCAGCGCCTGCTCGGCGACCGCCTCGGCGATCGCCTGGAGCTTCTCGGGCGCGAGCCCGCTGCGGCGCTCGTGCGCGGTCAGCCGGACGAACGCGCGGTGCGCGGCGACCTCGACCAGGGCCCCCGGGCGGTCGGGGTCCATCTCGGCGACGAGCAGCCGCGTGGTGTTGGATCCGATGTCGATGCAGGCGCAACGCAAGGGCGTCACTGGTCTCCGTGGTCGTCGGCGATGGCGTGGCGGGGCGCGGGCACGTCAGCGACACCGATCCTCGCACGTCGGCGCGGCGCGCACAGGCGCCTGGGACCTCCGCGAGCGGCCACTCGCCCGGAACGCGACGCTGCTTGAATGAGGGGGTGTCTGCTGCCGCCCCGGCGATTCTCGTCCGCGATCTGCGCAAGTCCTACGGGAGCTTCGAGGCGGTGCGCGGCATCGACTTCGAGGTCGCGCCCGGCGAGGTCTTCGGCCTGCTGGGACCCAACGGCGCCGGCAAGACGAGCACCGTCGAGATCCTCGAGGGCTACCGCGCCCGGGACGCGGGCATCGTGTCCGTCCTCGGCCACGACCCGCAGCGCCGGCCGCGCGACCTGCGCCGGCGTATCGGGATCGTCCTGCAGTCGACGGGGATGTATCGCCACATCACGGTGCGCGAGGCGCTGACGCATTGGGCGCGCTTCTACCCACATGCGCGAGACGTGGACGAGGTCCTGTCGCTCGCGGGGCTCGACGAGAAGGCCGACGCGCTCGCCCGGACGCTGTCGGGCGGCCAGATGCGGCGCCTGGACTTCGGCCTCGCGCTCGTCGGCGACCCCGAGCTGATCTTCCTCGACGAGCCGACCACGGGCTTCGACCCGGCGGCGCGTCGTGCCGCGTGGGACGTCGTGCGCTCGCTGCAGGAGCTCGGCAAGACCGTCCTGTTGACGACCCACTACCTCGACGAGGCCCAGGCGCTGTGCGATCGCGTCGCCATCATCAAGGAGGGCCGGATCGTCGCCGAGGGGCCGCCCGCCGACCTCGGCGCCGGGTCCTCGCGCTACCGCGTGACGTGGCGCGCGGCCGAGACCGGGGCGCTGGAGACCCGCGAGACCGAGGACCCGACGGCGCTGCTGCACCAGCTGACGTCGGCCGCGCTGGCCCGCGGCGAGCGGCTGCAGGACCTGTCGGTCACGCGTCCCTCGCTGGAAGACGTATACCTCGAGCTGACCGCCGAGCCGTCCGCGGCCACGGCCTCGGAGGGCGCGCATGTCTGAGTCCCTCGTCCTTGCGTGGCACCAGTTCCGGCTGGAGCGCCGGATGTTCTGGCGCAACCCGAGCGCCGCGTTCTTCAACTTCCTGCTGCCCCTGCTGTTCCTGGCGCTGTTCGGCGCGATCTTCAGCGGCAACCAGAAGGACCTCAACGTCATCGTGCCCGGCATCGCCGGGATGTCCATCATGTCGACGACGTTCAGCGCCCTGGCGATGAACCTGACGTTCCTGCGCGAGCAGGGCGTGCTGAAGCGCATGCGCGGCACGCCGCTGCCCGAGGGCTCCTACCTGCTGGGCGTGTTCGGCAACGCCGTGACCAACGCGTGCATCCAGGTCACGATCGTCGTCCTCGCCGGCAAGGTGTTCTTCCACATCGACTGGCCCAAGGACTGGATCGAGCTGGTGGTCTACATCGCCGCCGGCGTGACGTGCCTGGCGTCGCTGGGCGTCGCGTGGTCGCACGTCATCCCGAACTTCGACGCCGCGCCGGCCTACACGAACATCGTGTTCCTGCCGGTGATCTTCATCTCCGGCGTCTTCTACGACGTCGGCAACGCGCCGCAGTTCCTGCGCGACATCGCCCAGGCGCTGCCGCTCACGCACGTCATCGACGGCCTGTCGGGCGCGCTGGTCAACGGCCGCGGGCTCGCCGACAACTGGTCGGGGCTCGTGGTCATCGGGCTGTGGACCGTCGTCGGCGTGTTCTTCGCGGTCCGCGGCTTCAGCTGGGACTCACGCCGCAGCGACTGAGCGTCGCGGCGGGCGTCTCCCCCAGCATCCACGGCGCCGGCGGCCGGCCGATCGCGGTGGCGCGGATCGCGGCCAGCGGCCCGTGCTCCCAGTCGGTGCGCAGCAGCCCGAAGACGTGGACGTCGAGCTGGCGGTCGCCGTGGCGGTGCCAGCCGCGCAGGGTCCCTTCGCGGGTGAAGCCGATGCGCTCCAGCGCCCCGGCGCTGCGGACGTTGGCGGGGTTGGAGTACGCGCCGATGCGCTCCAGACCCAGCACGGTGAAGGCGGCGTGGGCGACGAGCGCCTTGGCCTCGGCGTTGACGCCGGTGCCCCAGTGCTCACGGCCCAGCCAGGTGCCGACCATGGCGCGGCGGTCGCGCGCGCTCATCTCGCCAAGGCCGGTGACGCCCACCGGCCCGCGGTCGCGGTCGTGGACGACCCAGTCGAGCTGGATGCCGGCCTCGCGCTCGGCCTCCTGGGCGGCGATCCACGCAAGCGGCTGCTCCACGCTCGTGTACGGACCCCAGGAGAACCAGCGCGTGACCTCCGGATCGGCGGCGAGCGCCAGCAGCGCCGGCGCGTCGGCCGCCTCGGGCAGCCGGAGGGTGAGATGTGGTCCGCGGAGCTCCATCGGGGGCATGATGAACGACGTGCTCGCGATCCTGTACGACGTCCACGGCAACCGTCCGGCGCTCGACGCCGTCCTGGCCGACGCCGCGTCCCGGGGCGCCGACCGGCACCTGCTCGGCGGCGACTACTCCGCCTTCGGTGCCTGGCCGGTGGCGTGCGTGGAGGTGCTGCGCGCCCTGCCCGACGCGACCTGGATCCGCGGCAACTGGGAGCGCTGGCAGGCCGACCCGAGCGCCGTGCCCGGCGACCCGGTGCTGCAGGCCGCAGACCGCTGGGTCGTGGCGCAGCTGGGCCCGGCGCTCGTGGGCGAGCTGGCGGCGCTGCCCGCCGCGACCTCCTCGGACGGCACGCTCTTCTGCCACGCCTCGCCGCGCTCGGACATCGAGCCGTTCCTCCCGGAGCCCGACCCGGACGGCGGCGACGACCAGCTGCTGTCGGGCGTCCGCGAGCCCCGCGTCGTCTTCGGCCACACGCATCTCCAGTTCCGCCGCACCACGCCGGGCGGCGTCGAGCTCGTCAACCCCGGCAGCGTCGGCATGCCGTGGGACGGCGATCCCCGCGCGGCCTACGCGACGCTGGACCGCCACGGGACCCTGGAGCTGCACCGCGTCGCCTACGACGTCGAGGCGGCCGCCGCCGCGATCGAGGCCATCGGCGAGCCGTGGGCCGCTCGGTCCGTCCAGCGCCTGCGCACGGCGCGCTTCGACGTGTAGGCCAACGCGCGGCGACCGTCCGCGCGCCAGCCCCTGAGCATCTTGTTTCCCACCGGCGCAAGGCCGGGAAGCCGTTCGGAGAGGAGAGCAGCGCGCCCGTCCCGTGGACGGGCGCCCACCAACCCCTACCGACAGGAGGACCCACCATGCGGACCCTTGAGGACGTCCAGACGTGGCGCGGCCGGACGGCCGTCGACAGCAGCGGCGACAAGATCGGCAAGGTCGACGAGATCTATCTCGATCGTCAAAGCGGTGAGCCGGAGTGGGCGACGGTGAGCACCGGGCTGTTCGGCACCAAGACGACGTTCGTGCCGATCGAGGGCGCCGAGGAGTCCGGTGACCAGGTGCGGTTGGCCTACACGAAGGATCAGGTCAAGGACGCGCCCAACGTCGATGCCGATGGGGCGCTGTCGACCGAGGAGGAGCAGCGCCTCTACCAGCACTACGGGCGCGGCGACTACGACGAGTGGGACGGCAACACCGACCGCACCGAGGGCCTCGGGCTCGCCGACGACACCGGCGATCGCGAGGGGCGCTTCGCGCGCGAGGGCCAGGTCGGCCAGGTCGGCCACGACACCAGCGGTCCGACGACCGACGAGGCGATGACGCGCTCCGAGGAAGAACTGCGCGTCGGGACCGAGCGGCGTGAGTCGGGGCGGGCGCGGTTGCGCAAGTACGACGTGACCGAGGAGGTCACCAAGACCGTGCCGGTCCAGCGCGAGGAGGTCCGGATCGAGCGCGAGCCGATCACCGATGCCAACGCCGGTCAGGCGACCGACGGCCCGGCGATCTCCGAGGAGGAGCACGAGGTCGTCCTGCACGCCGAGGCGCCCGTCGTGGAGAAGCGGACCGTGCCCAAGGAGCGCGTGCGCCTCGAGAAGGACACGGTCACCGAGGACGAGACGGTCTCCGACGAGGTCCGCAAGGAACGCATCGAGACCGACGCCGACGCCGACACCGACACCGGCACCGGCACCGGCACCGGCACCGGCCGCCGCCGCCGCCGCTGAGTCACGGGCCGGGGCGCCGCCGGCGCGGCGGCGTCCCGAAACGCCCGGTGGGAGCCGATCGCGGGTAGATCGCCTCGCGTTCGGGCATCAGATCGGGCATGCCCCATATGACTCTGGGCCCCGAGCGAACGGTCGCAGCATGAGCACCGTCCTCATCATCATCCTCGTCGTGGTCGTGATCGCGCTGATCGCCGGACTGCTCTCGATGTTGAGCCGCCGTCAGGAGCATCGCCGATCACAGGACCGCGTCGAGGCCCGCGCCCGCGTCTCGGAGGCCTCGCGGCTCCGCGAGGCCGCCGGCGACGAGCACGTCAACGCCGAGCGCGCCGAGCGCGCCGCGGTGCACGAGCGCGAGGAGGCCGAAGCGCATCTGCAACGCGCGCGCCAGGCCGAGGAGGAGGCGGGCAGTCGCCGCTCCGCCGCCGAGGACGCCGAGCGGGAGGCACAGCAGCACGCCGAGCGCGCCGAGGCCATCGATCCCGACCGTTAGGAGCCCAATGCCCGACCTCGAAACGCTTCTGGGCTGGCGCGGGCGCACCGTCGTCGACCGCGACGGCGAGAAGCTCGGCAAGCTCGGCGACCTGTACCTCGACGACGCGACCGACCGGCCGGCGTGGGCCGGCGTGCGGACCGGCCTCTTCGGCCGGCACGAGTCGATCCTCCCGCTGGACGGCCTGATCGAGCGCGACGACGAGCTCGTCGCCCCCTACCCCGCCCAGCTGGTGCGCGACGCCCCGTCGATCGACCCCGACACCGCTCTGGACCCCGGCGACGAGGAGCGCCTGGCCACCCACTACGGCGCGGCGCCCACCGCGCCGCCCGCGACCGAGGGCGCCGGGGCGGCCGACGCCGCCCCCGAGGTCATCCGCTCCGAAGAGGAGGTCGACATCAGCACGACCGGGATGCGGCCCGCCGAGCGCGTGCGCCTGCGCAAGGTCCTCGTGACCGACCAGGTCACCAAGACGGTGCCGGTCCGCCGCGAGGAAGTGCGACTGGAGACCGACCCGCCGCCCGCGGGCGACATCGAGCGCGTCGAGGACGCCGGCGAGGCCTGAGCCCCG
>JAWVGD010000304.1:0-8460 GCA_033855515.1 Baekduia sp. | reverse complement strand
GCGGGAAGGGTGGGCGCCCCGCCGCCGCCCGCGCTGTCGGTCCCGGACGCGACGATCGGCTCCGCCTTCAGCGAGCCCTCGTCGGGGAGCACCTCGGCGCCCTTGGCGGGGGCCGACGGCGGCTGCTGATAGGGGAAGCGGCCGTGCTTGACGGTCGTCGGCGCGTCGGGATCGTCGAAGGCCGCGAGCTGGTACCACAGCTTGCGGCCGGTCTTGTCGCCGAAGCGATCCTGCAGGCGCTGGAGGAACTGCGCCATCGCGAGCTCCTGTCCGCCGCCCTTGCCGAAGATCGCGCCGACGAGCGAGGCGGTCGCGATGACGTCGGTGCCCTTCCACGTGTCGGGCCCGAGCGGGCGCCCGATGAGCGGGTACTCGCCGGGCATCTTGGTGGGGTCGAGCTTCGCCTCGGAGATGTAGCTGTTGATCCCCGCGACGTACTCGGCGAGATCGGTCTGGAGCCGGCGGCCGTCGGCCCCGTAGAGGTCGTCGAACTGGTCGATCTGGTGCTGGAGGTCGGCCTCCGTGTAGGGCGCCAGCGACCACTGCTCCTGGTCCATCGCCCGGTTGCCGGGCGCGCCGCCGGCGAACGACGACAGCTGTGCGCGGCCGAGGTGGCGCAGCACGTCGATGAAGAACAGCCGGTCCTGCGCGGCGGCGTAGCCCTCGCCGAACATCGCGCCGCCGCGGGTGGTGGCGTAGATGTGGGGGACGCCGTAGCCCTTGTCGCGGACGATCGTGACGTCGTCGCGCGGTGAGACCGTGGAGGCGGTGTCGCCGTCGCGCACGCCGAAGGTGGAGTCCTTGAAGTACTTGCCGAGCGTGTCGGCGGTCAGCCCGGGGGTCGCGCGGACGAGGTCGGCGTACATCGCGACCTGGTCGTCGTTGTGCGCGGGACGCGCCCCGGTGGTCTCGAAGGCGCCCAGCTGCAGGGCATTCGCGAGGCCGTTGGTGCCCGGAGGCAGCACGTCGTGGAAGCCGCCGGCCCCGTAGTCGTCGGCGGCATACGGCGCGACGGGTGCGGCGGCGTGCGCGGTCGCGACCGACGCCATCACCATGGTGACGAACGCCAGCAGCGCAGCGACCTTCGGACCTTGCATACAGCTCTCCTCCCGGCGAGTGCTGACCCGCTCGAAAATCTAGAGCTTCAGGCGATGTCGTGCGCTGCTTCGCGCTCGAAGTCGAGCTCGGTGCGGACGCCGAGCGCGGTGAGGATCGCCTGGGCCGCCTCGAGGTCGGGCGCCTCGGCGACCGCCGCGGCCAGCCGCGCGGCGCTGTGGATCGTCGCGATCGGGTCCAAGAGGACCAGCCGGCCGCCGTCGGCGGTCAGCGGCACGGTGCGGCGGCCGCCGCGGATCGGCACGCGGCCCGTCTCGCCGCGCGCGCAGCGCAGGGCCATCGCGCTGGCCTCGGTGGTCACCGTCTGCAGCGCGCCCTCGATGCGGTCCAGCGCGGCAGCCGGGAGCGGCACGTCGCCGAGGACCCCGCCGGCGGCGGCGACCTCCGCGAGCCGCTCGAGCACCTCGGCGGGCGTCAGCTCGCCGTCGCAGCCGATCCCGAAGAGGGCGGCGAGCGTCGGCGTGGTCATGCGCAGCGCGGCGCTCAGCACGGTCGCGTCGGCCAGCGGGCTCGCCAGCCCCGGCTCGTCGCCATGGGCGAGGACGTCGCCGCCGACGTCGAGCAGCAGCACGAGATCGCAACCGAGGTGGGCGGCGGCGACGTCGAGGCCGGCGGCGATCGCGGCCGGGCCCGGGTTGGGGTCGACGAGCACGGTGGGCTCGCCGAGGAAGGCGGCCATGTCGGACTCGCAGAAGCGGAAGCCGCCGGGGCCGGTGACCTCGGCCCCGCCCACCCCGGCGAGCGCGACGGCCGCGTGCAGCGGCTGGGCGCCACTGATCTCGCTCAGGCGGCGTGGGCCGGGCAGCGGGTCGACGGGGCGTCGCTCCCACGTGAGGCCTCCGACGACCGCGTCGGTGCCGAGGGCGCGGGCGGCCTCGCCCGCGGCGAGCGCGCCGACCACGTCGCCGCCACCGCCGATGCCGATGACGAGGACGCGCGAAGCGGCGGCGAGCTTCTCCTTCGCTCGCCGCCGCTCCGTCGCGGATGGTTCAGGGTGCTGCTCGGTCAGGGACTAGACCAGCGCGGGGACACGCGCGTCGCAGATCTCGGCGATCTGCTCCCGGGCCCGGTCGAACTCGTCGTCCGACAGCACCGGGGTGCCCTCGAACGGCAGGTCGCGCGTGATCTCGAGCCACGAACGGCAGCCGCCGAACTCGTCCTTGACCCGCACGGTGACCGGCCGCGGGATGCGGTAGGCGCGCAGGAGGACGACATGCAGCGGGTGGCGACGCTTCCACGCCAGGCGCTTCTCGGCGTAGTCGGTGGTCCACACGTAGTAGGGGGACAGCTCGCCGACCGTTCGGGGGTCGGTGATGGTCCAGCTGTCGGCCACCTCGGCCCATGCGCGGATGCGCACGCGGTCCGGCTGGCCGATGCCCCCGTCACGCGTCAGGGCGTGAAGCGGCGGCTCGCCATCCGGCCAGACGCCCTCTTCGAGGGCGCGGCGGAGCTCCGGCTGATGCGAGTCACGCACCAAGTCGTAGCGCTGGTGGTCGAAGGTGGGGTAGAGGAAGAAGCGGTCGTGCTCGAGGCTGAAGTTCCGGCTCGGCTCGTCGACGCCACCCTTGCGGAGGGTGACGAGCTGCTCGCCTTCGGCGAGTGCGCGGACAGTGACCGCCCATTCCTTGATCGCAATAGGCATAGAGAGGGGGTTCAAACGGTTAGGGACGACAGAAATCCCGCGCATCCACCAGTACCCGGCGGACGACGCGGGAGGGACACCGATTGTGACACGGGATGTGAAGATCCCAAAATCTCGCTGCTATTCCGCGGTTTCTTCTGACATAAGCTGGCGCGTTGCCGCTCAAATCAGCCGCGGCGCACGGTCAGTCCTCTCCAATCCGCAGCCCCGCCATTCCCTCGAATGCTTCGAGAAGGGCCGCGAAGTCCGCATCGGCGTAGCCGCGACCCACCGCGGCCACCAGCGCGTCGCGCGCCGATCCGGCCGCGGGGAACGGCACGCCGGCGGCCTGCGCCTCCTCCAGGCACAGGCGAACGTCCTTGAGCATGTGCTCCGTCTTGAAGAGCGTCGTGTAGTCGTGGCGGCGCATCGGGCCGGCCTTGAGCGTGACCATCGTCGAGCTGCCCGACCCGGCGGCGAGGATCCGTTCGAGCGCCTCCAGGTCGACGCCCGTGGCCGATCCCATCACCAGCGCCTGGGCCAGCGTCGTGGCGTTGGCGGCGGCCACGGCGTTGTTGATGAGCTTGATCGTCTGGCCGTGGCCGAGGGCGCCGACGTGAACGATCGTCGCGCCCATGACCTCCAGCAGCGGCATCGCCCGGGCGATCGCCTCGTCCTCGCCGCCGGCCATGATCGTCAGCGTCCCGTCCTCGGCGCGCGGCGAGGAGCCGGTGACCGGCGCGTCGAGGAAGCCGAAGCCGCGCGTGGCGAGCTCGGCGCCGATGCGCCGCGCGTCGGCGGGCGCGATCGTCGACATGTCCACGAACAGCGCGCCGTCGCGCGCGCCACCGGCCGCGCCGTCCTCGCCGAGCAGGATCGCCTGGACCTGCGCGCCGTCGACGACCATCGAGATGACGACGTCGGCCGCCGCGGCGGCTTGCGCGGGCGTGGCCGCGGCGCGGGCGCCGTGCTGGTCGGCCCACGCCTGCGCCTTGCCCTCCGTGTGCGTCCACGCCGTCACGGGGTGGCCCGCGCGGTGGAGGTTCGCGGCCATGCGCGAGCCCATGATCCCGAGTCCGAGAAAGGCGACCGATGTCATGGTCGCGACCTTAGAGCGTCGAGCCGTCCGTCAGCTCGCAGCGGCCACCGGCGGCTCGGCGCCGGGTGCCGAGAGGCCGAGGCGGTGCGCCACGGCGGCGGCCTCGGTGCGGCTGCGGACGTCCAGCTTGGCCAGGATGCGCGAGACGTGGACCGACGCGGTCTTCTCGGCCATGTAGAGCTCCTCGCCGATCTCGCGGTTCGTGCGGCCCTGGGCGACCAGGCCCAGGACGTCGCGCTCGCGCGGCGTCAGGCCCAGCTCCGCGGCGGGGTCGTCGGCGGCTGGACGGGCCGGGATCGCCGTGGTGGGCGCCGCGGCCGGCTCCAGGCGCAGGCGCCCGCGCCGGGCCAGCGCGGTGAGCTCGTCGACGAGCCACGTGGCGCCGAGCCGGCGCGCGAGCGCCAGGGCGTCGGTCCCTGCGGTCTCGGCGCCGGCGCGGTCACCGAGGACCAGGAGGGCGTCGGCCTCGCGCCAGCGCACACGCGCGACGCGGAACGGCCGGTCGATCGCCGCCCAGGCCTCGGCGCAGGCCGCCCACAGCACCGGGTCGGGACGGCCGGTGGCGCTCTGGGCCTCGGCCTCGGCGACGAGCACCAGCGCGTGCGCCTCGGGCATCGCCGCCGCGAACGGGCGCGACGCGGCCTCGCGTGTCTTGACGACGAACTCGTGCGCCGCCGCGATCGCGGCGTGCTCCTCCGCGAAGCGGCCGAGGTCCCGCGCCTGCTGGGCGGCGTCGGCCTCGACGCCGGCGGCGGCGGAGAAGATGCGGGCCAGGCGGGCGCCGTCGTCCATCGCCTCGGTGTCGACGAGGCGCTCGAGCCCGGTCCGGATCGCCTCGCGCGCCGCGCCGATGTTGCGTTCGCGCCGCTCGAGGCCGGCCATGAGCGCGGTGATCGGCGCGTGCCACTGCGGCTCGTAGGAGCGGGCGACCAGCTCCCGCACGAGCTCCAGCCGGGACCGCGCCTGGACGTGCTGGCCGCGGCCGAGCTCCAGCTCGGCGCGCGTCAGCTCGAAGAACACGCGGGTCGTGCCCTGCACGCCGCGGCCCAGCTCGACCGGGGCGAGCGCGTCGGCCTCGTCCCAGAAGCCCAAGGCGTAGGAGATCTCAGCCTGCTGGAGCGCCAGCCACTTGGCGTCGCGGCCCATGTGCTGCAACTCGGCGCGGCCCTCGAGCAGCAGGTCCCGCGCCTCGCGGCTGGAGCCCGTGAGGTGCAGCGCGTCTGAGAGGTTGAGGTAGCCCCGCAGCAGCTGGTCGACGTTCTCGTCCTCGCGGGCGAGCTGCATCGCCTCGCGGATGAGCCGGAAGCCCTCCTGGAGGTCGGCGCCGCCGCGCAGGCAGATGCCCTTCGTGTTCAGCGCGTGCATCCGCACGAACCGCGACTCGACCGCCGCGGCCGCCGTCAGCGCCTCGTCGGCCATCGCGATGCCGTCGGCGTAGCGGCCCCAGAGCATGAGGCCGCCGGCCTTGGCGGCCAGCAGGCGGGCACGCTCCTCGGTCGGCGGCTCGGACGGCAGCAGCGCGAGCGCGTGGTCCCACGCCTCGAGCGCGATCTGGCCCTTGCCCTGCGTCCAGCGGGCCTTGCCGAGCCGCTCGAGCAGAAGCGCGGCGCGGGCCGGCTCGGCCTCCTGGTCGAGTTCCTGCAGCGCACGCTTGGCCAGGACGATCGAGCGGCCGTTGTCGCTCGTGTGGGCGTTCGCGGCGCGGGCCAGCAGCGCGACGTGGTCGCAGCCGATGAGGGCCTCGGCGTCGTCGACGCGGTCCCACAGCTCCAGTGCGCGCTCGTAATGGACCGCGGCCTCGCCCTCGGCGTGCACGCGCTCGGCCGCCTCGGCGGCGCGGACCGCGCTGCGCAGCGCCGCCGGCTGGGCGCCGGCGGCGTCGAAGTGATGGGCGATCTCGGCGGCGCGCTCGAAGCCGACGCAGGTCCGGCCCTCGACCCGCGCGTCGAGGACCTGGGCCAGGCGCAGGTGCAGGGCGGCGTGCTCGCCGGGCAGCAGGTCGTCGTAGACGGCTTCGCGCAGAAGCGCGTGGCGGAAGGCGATGTGGCCGTCGTCGTGGGTGACGAGCACGTGGTGGGCGACGGCCTCGCGGAGCGCGTCGCGCAGCGCGCGGGGGTCCAGCTCGCTGGCCTCCTCGAGCACATGGTGCTCCAGGCGCTGACCGGCCGAGACCCAGCGCAGCGCCTCCTGGGTCACCTCGCCCAGCGCCTCGACGCGGAGCATCAGCGCGTCGCGCAGCGACTCGGGCAGCGCGCCGTCGCCCTCGCGCTCGGCGGCGAGGATCTCCTCGGCGTACAGCGCATTGCCCTCGCTGCGGGCCCACACGCGAGCCAGCAGCTCGGGCTCGGGGGCGGCGCCGAGGATCGCCGCGAGCTGCGCGCCGAGCTCGGCCTGCGTGAAGCGCTCGACGGGCAGGCGCTGCGCGCGGTCGGCGTGCTCGATCTCGGCCAGGAACGGCCGCAGCGGGTGCCGGCGGTGGAGCTCGTCGACGCGGTAGCTCGCGATCACGAGGAGCCGCTGATGGCAGATGTTGCGCGTCAGGAAGGAGAGGAAGTCGCGGGTCGAGCGGTCGGCCCAGTGGAGGTCGTCGATGACGAGCACCACCGGCGACTCGGCGGCGAGCCGCTCGAAGACGCCCAGCAGCAACTCGAAGAGGCGGCCCTGGGCGCTGCCCGCGATCGGCTCGACGAGCAGATCGCCGGGCGTGCCCAGCTCGGGCAGCAGCCGGGCGAGCTCGGCACGCGCGGAGCCGAGCGCGTCGAACACCGGATGGCCGCGGCGCACGAGCTGGCGCAGGGCGGACACGATCGGCGCGTAGGGCAGCTCGCTGTCGCCGAGGTCGATGCAGTCGCCCCAGAGGACGCGGACGCCGTCGGCCCGGACCCGGTCGGCGAAGTGATCCAGCAGCCGGGTCTTGCCGACGCCCGACTCGCCGGCCACGAAGAGCATCGCGGCGTGGCCGGTGTGGGCGTGCGCGGCCGCCGCGGCGAGCTGGGCGAGCTCGGCGCGGCGGCCGATGAAGGCGTCGCTGGTGACGCGGGCGGGCATGCGCGGAGCATGATCCCGCAGAGGGGGGAGGAGGGAGAGGCCGTCGGGGTCGGGATGGGTCAACGCGCGGTGCGCCGGGTGGGGCGTCAGGCGTGGGCGGCGCGTCGCGTGGGGCGCACACGACGCCGGCCGCGGACCCGCTCGAGGAAGGCCGCGCGCTGAGGGACGCGTGACGTGAGGCGGGTCTGCCGGCCGGCGCGCATGGCGTCCTCGTCGCGGACCGCGGCGAGAGGCTGTGACAGGAGGAAGAGCATGGACAGCATCTTGCGCCTGAGGCCGGGCCCGCACATCGGCAGGACGGTGCGACCTGCGGGCGCCGACCCCTTACTCCCGGATGAGGACCCCTTACCCGGGCGGGTAGCGTGGGCGCCATGGCCGAGACCGCGCCCGATCGACCGCTACGTGTCGCCCTCGCCGGCTTCGGGCTGGCCGGTGAGGTGCTCCACGCGCCGTTCATCGCCGCGGCCCCGGAGCTCGAGCTGGCGGCGGTCGTCACGCGCGATCCGGAGCGCCGGCGCCGCCTCGCCGAGCACCATCCGCAGGCCCGCGCGGTCGACCGCCTGGAGGATGCGCTGCCCGAGGCCGACCTCGTCGTGGTCGTCGCACCCAATCGCTTCCACGTGCCGCTGGCCACCGCCGCGCTCGACGCGGGGCGGCACGTGGTCGTCGACAAGCCCCTGGCGGTGACGGCCGCCGAGGGCCGGGCGCTGGCCGACCGCGCCGAGGCCGCGGGGCTCGTGCTGTCGGTGTTCCACAACCGCCGCTGGGACGACGACTTCCTGACGCTGCGCCGCGTCGTCGCCGAGGAGCGCCTCGGCTCGGTGCTGCGCTGTGAGTCGCGCTTCGACCGCTGGCGCCCGGCGCCGAAGGAGGGCGCGTGGCGCGAAGGCGGCGACCCCGCCGGCGGCGGCGGCCTGCTGCTGGACCTCGGCAGCCATCTCGTCGACCAGGCGGTGCAGCTGCTGGGACCGGTGAGCCAGGTGTATGCGGAGCTGGATCGCCGGCGACCGGGCGTGGCCGTCGAGGACGACGTCTTCGTGGCGCTGACGCACACCGGCGGCGCGCGCTCGCACCTGTGGGCCGGGGTGCACGCCGCCCACCAGGCCCCGCGGTTCCGGGTGCTCGGTGACCGGGCAGCGTTCGTGAGCAACGGTCTGGACCCGCAGGAGGCGATGCTGCGGGCCGGCGCGTCGCCGGAGGACCCGGGCTTCGGGCGGCGGCCCGCCGACGAGGCGGCGACCCTGTGGGACGGCGAGCACGACACGCCCCAGCCGGTGACGATGGAGGCCGGGCGCTGGGGCGCGTTCTACGCCGGGGTGATCGCCGCGATCCGCACCGGCGCGCCGCCGCCGGTGACCGCCGCGGAGGCGGTCGGAGTGCTGGAGCTGCTCGAGGCGGCGCGCGAGAGCGCCACGGCGCACCGGGTCGTCGCGGTGCGATGAGCGCGCCGCGCCGGGTCAGCCGGGCGGGCCGTGGCCGCCGCCGCCCGGCGTCTCCAGGCGCAGCCGCTGGCCCGGCTGCAGCGTGCCGCCGGACTTCGAGGGCAGCTCGCGGCCGTCGAGGAGGTTGCGCCCGC
>JAWVGD010000303.1:0-7856 GCA_033855515.1 Baekduia sp. | reverse complement strand
CGGGTCCGGTGAGCGTAGCCGGGCGCGGCCCGCCGGGGCGCACCGACGCCCCCGGGAGATCCCGGGGGCGTGGCACAGTCAGGGAGTCCCTCAGGCGGCCGGCGGCGTGACGACCTTCAGGTACTTGGACCAGTTGACGTCGTTGGGCATGCCGTAGACGTAGCGGCCCTGCCAGGTCGGCAGGTTGTTCTGCTGGGCGTAGGTGACGAACGGGTCGGCCATGCCGTAGCTCGTGTAGCTCGTGCCCGACTCGAACTGGAAGCCGAAGCCGGGGCCCCCGGTGTCGCCGACGTAGCCGCCGTAGTGGGCCAACGCGGTCAGGACCGTCTTCTTCCACTGCGGGACGGCCAGCGCCTGGATCTGGGCGTCGGTCATGGCGAGCACGTAGCGGGCGCCCATGGGCGGCGCGTCGGTCTCCGTCGAAGCGCACGCCGCTCCGCCCTTGCCGGCCGGGTAGACGTAGCTGGAGCCCATGTCCCCGGCACGGTGCGGCTGCGTGCCGTAGCCGAAGGACGTGTCGTTGCTCGTGCACTTGACCACGATGAACAGCGCGTGGTTGATCTGGCCGGCGGCCAGCTCCTCGGGGCGGATGATCCCGGCGAGGTTGCCGAACTTGGCGGCGGTGGCGTCGGCGCCGAGGCCGTTGCCGTCGACGCGGATGCGACCGCCCCAGGCGAAGTTGAGCTGGCCGTTGGCCGGACGCTGCGCCCGCCACAAGTCGTACTCCCAGCCGTCGGGCGTGACGATGGTCATGTGGCCGTCGTCGCCGCCGGCCGGACGGGCCACGGCCGGCACGCGGATCTGCATGCCTTCGATGGTCGCGCGGCCCCAAGCCTCGGTGGCGTGCAGCGTGACGAGCGGATCGGAGGGCTGTGCGTAGAAGACCGGGTGGCCATAGTCGTCGGTCGTGTCGGCGGAGCCGGCCGTGAGGTTGGCGGGCAGGCTCCAGCTCAGCGAACGGGCGACGATCTGCGCCGAGCGCGGGTGTGTCGCGGCCGACGAGGCGACCTGGTTGAACGGCGAGCTCGACGCGTACGGACGCCAGGTGGCACTGGGCTTGATGGCCCCGCCGAGGCCGGCGTAGCCGGCGCCGGAGGCGATGGACTCGGTGGTCGGGGGCGCTGCGGTGTCCGCGACGGGCGTCGTGGCGTCGGGCGCCGGGATCGTCGCCGGCGCCGGGGCCGGCGCCGGAGTGGGAGCCGGCGTGGTCGTGGTAGGCGCGGGGGTCGTGACGACGGGCTCGGGCTTGGTCGTGACGTTGGCGGGCTTGCAATAGCGCGTGACGTGGCACGACGCGGTCTTGCTGGCGACCTTGCGCTTCTTGGCGGCGGCCTTGCGCTTGGCGGCTGCCTTCTTCTTAGCGGCGGCGCTCTTGGCGGTGGTGCTCTTGGTGGTGGTGCTCTTGGTGGCGTCCTTGGCGACGGCGGACCCGGTGACCGGGCCAAACACGCCGGCGACGGCAAGGGCGAGAACGACCAACAGGTGGGGAACGGACGCCGGTGAGCGTCGGGAACTGCGCATCGGGGAATTGCCTCCTTCGGCAGCCGGGCTGTCTCGTGGAGACCCTTGGCTTTGCGGCCCCGCCTCGCGACGGGTGTGCCTTTATCGAGAAGCGCATGGGGTGCGCTTCCTTTCGCTGACAGTCTTCGGTTCGACGCCGCGTGCACGGTGCTCCACTTCTTCGGGGCAGGACGGACATCCGTTCGAGTCTGTGTCCGCAGGCGTACCGTGACGGGCCTAGCGTGGCGGCATCAGCACACGCAGCCGCTTGCCCCAATCGATCCCTGACGCGAGATCGAAGCGATACTCGCTGCCCTGAGCCCGGATGCCCGCGCGTCGAGCGACGTCCACCAGCCGGTCAGATTCCCCGAACGAGGTGTAGGTGGAACCGGACAGCATCACGATGCCGAAGCCGGCTCCCCCGGTGTCTCCCACGTATCCGCCGTAGCGCGCGAGCGCTGTGACGATCGCGCGCTTCCAGCGCGGCAGGCCCAGCGCCCCGATCTCCGCGTCGGTCATCGCGAGCTGGAACCGCGCGCCCATCGGCGGCGCATCCGCGTCCCGGCTCGTACAGCGCCGGCCGCCCTTGCGGGCCGGGTGCACGAACGCCGAGCCGCGGTCCTCGGGGCGGGCCGCCCGCGCACCGGCGCCGAAGGCGCTCGTGTTGCTCGTGCAGCGCAGCACGATGAAGAGCGCGTGGTCGATACGGCCCGCCGCCAGCTCCTCCGGGCGCACGATTCCCGCCAGCGCGCCGAAGTCCGCCGCGGTCGCGGCGCCGCCAACGCCCGAGCCGTCGATACGCAGCCGCCCACCCCAGGCGAACCGCAACGCCACGCCAGACCGCGGAGCATGCTGCACACCCCACAGGTCGTACTCCCACCCGTCGGGCTGCACGATCGCCATGTGGGCGTCGTCGCCCGCGGCCGGGCGCGCGCCGGCCGGGACGCGGATCCTCCGTCCCGTGAGCGGATTGCGGCCCCATGGCCGCATTGCTCGCAACCGGACGAGCGGATCGGTTGTCCGAGCAAAGTAGACCGGGTGGTCGAAGTCCCCGGCAGTGTCCGTGAGCCCGGCCGTGATGTCCGACGGCAGGCCCCAGGAGAGCACGCGATCGACCATGCGCCTCGAGCGCGGGTTGACGGCGTCGGCGGCCGTGACCGCCCGGTTGAACGCCGAGCTCGGGGCATAGGGGCGCCAGCCGGCGCCGGGCCATTGCCCGGCGGCGAAGCCACGCCAGCTCGCGGCCCTGGGCGCCGGGGTCGCTCCGGGAGGTCCGTCGGTCCCGCACGCCGCCAGGCCCGGAACGCCCGCCATCGCTGCCAGCAGCGCGATGAGCCGGAATCGGTACACGTGTCGAGGGTAGGCCGCCATGGCGGCTCCGCCACGGACGTGGCACGTTCAGGACGGCCGGGCGAACAGCTGCGGGAAGCCGACGAGCGACTGCAGCAGCTGACGCGAGAGCCGCGGCCCGACGTGGACGCGGCGGACGTCGTACGGATCCCAGCGATCGAAGCGCAGGTACCCGCCGTAGAAGCTGAAGGCGATCTCGACGTCGTTACGGCGCAGCGCCTCGCGCGTGGGCTGGTCGAAGGACCCACGCGAGCCGACCGGGTAGGAGAACCAACGCATGGGCCGCCCGGTCTCCGCGCGCATCCGGTCCGCGCAGACGGCGATCTCCTGCTCCTGCTCGTCGGGCGTGAGCCGCCCGAGGATCGGGTGCGTGACGGTGTGCCCGCCCAGCGTCATTCCTGCGGCCTGCATCTCCCGCGCCATGTCCCAGGTCATCCACTGCGGTGCGGCCAGCGCCGGATCGCAGCGCCCGGCGCCGGTGCCGGAGGCGATGTGCTTCAAGAAGGCATCCGTCCGGTCGCCCGGCAGCGACTTGTAGTGCTCGATGAGGATGGCGACGGCGAGCTCGTCATCAGGCCCGGTCAGCGGAACGTCGACCGGTAGCCCGGGCCCGGCGACCACGAGGTCGTGCTGCGCGTGCCGGACCATCCAGGAGATCTCGTCCCACCAGGCGACGGCGGGCGCGTCCAAGAAGCCGGTGCTGAGGAAGAAGGTCGCAGGCAGCCCGTGGCGCTGAAGGAGCGGGAACGCGACCTCGTAGTTGTCGCGGTAGCCGTCGTCGAAGGTCAGCAGCACGTGGCGACCGCGCTTGCGGCCGACGACCTCCTGGAGGTCGGCCACGCCGACGACGTCGATATGGCGCGACAGGTAGGCCAGATGCTCGTCGAACCCCTCGGCGGTGGTGCTCCACATCCCGCGATCCCACGGCTGATCCGCCGCTTCGCCGACGCGGTGGTAGTTGAGCACCAGGACGCCGCGCCACGTGGGGACCGTCCTGAGGAAGGTGCGCAGCACCGCCGTGTCGTGCAGCGCGGCGGCGCGCTCCATCCGCGACCGTGCGGGCTTCACGACACCGTCCGGAGCGCATTCGGGGGATCGTCAGGGCCCATGGCACCGTGGTCGGCAGGCCGCCGCCGGACATGAGCGATGCACGCCATCCAGGCGCCACCTAGCCGCGGGGCCGCCGGCCGAAACGCCGACGGCGGCCGACGTCGTACACGACCGCGGGCACGTCGGCGCCCGCCAGAATCGCCGACGGTATCTCGTCGCACCAGATCGCGGCGCCGTTCTCGAGCCCCGCCGCGCGCAGGTCGTCGGCCATCCCCGGATGACGCCGGCGAACGTCGTGGGCGTCCGAGGCGACGACGTGGCAGAGCCCGGCGTCGACCAGTGCGCGCGAATGGCGCTGCACCGTGCCGCCGAAGCGTCCCGACAGCGCCCCAGCAGTCACCTGGACGCGGACACCCTCCTTCACGAGCGCCGCCAGCGCCTTGGGCTCGCGATGGAAGACCGGTGACCGCTCCGGGTGGGCGAGCAGGACGCGATGCCCCCGGACGAGCAGCTCGCGGATGCCGAGGGCCACATGCGGCTGCAGGCGCAGCGGCGCCTCGACCAGCAGGCTGCCGCCACTGCCCCCGCCGTAGCCGAGCGTCATCGCGCTCAGCGTTCGGTCGTCGAGGTCGAGGCCCCAGGCGAGATCGACCTCCGCCCCGGTGACGACCTCGAGCGCCACGTCCCGCGCGGCCAGCTCCGACCGGAGTGCGTCGGTGGTCCGGCGGATGCCGTCGGCGTCGTTGGGCATCGACGGGCCCGCGTGCGGTGTCGCGGCGACCGTCGTCACGCCGACAAGCAGGTGGCCGCGCGCCTGCGCCACGGCGTCGGCCACCGTGGCCGGTCCGTCGTCGATGCCGGGCAGCAGGTGGCAGTGGAGGTCGATCACGTGGATCCGATCATGACGCCACCGGCCCTTCGAGCAGCTCCGCGACGACGCGGTCGACGAGTGCGTGGGCCTCGGCCTGGATCTCGGGCGGCTGCAGCGTGTGGGCCTCACCGTCAGTTCCGAAGCGCACGACCTCGACGGCCGGGAGGCCGGCGAGGCGCTCGAGGCGGCCCGCACGCACGAACTCCTCGTAGACGGGCTCCTCGCCGGTGAAGGCGAGCACCGTGCGCACGCCGCGAGCCGAGAGGTCGGCCAGGGACTGGTCGACCGCATCTCCGGCAGACGCAGGTAGTACAGCGTCCGCGCTACCCGCGCGGCGCGCCGCGAGGGGACCTCGTGTGCGGCGAGCTGCATCATGGGCCAGCCGCCGCAGCATCGCCGGGGCGCGCTGCACGGGGTACGCGAGGTTCAGGTCGCCGCGCAGGGCGCGGCGCCAAGTCTCGAGCGACCGCACCCGCGCGAGGTACCGCTGCAGATCGCGGCTCGTCCCCAGGTCGTCGTCCCAGAAGAGGGCCCGCGGATTGAGCAGGACGACCCCGACGACGCGGTCGTCGGCCTGCGCCGCATGGAAGGCCCAGTGCGCGCCCGAGCACAGCCCGACGAGCACGAGCGGCGCGTCGATGCCGTGCGCTCGCAGCCCGTCGGCTCCCTCACGCACTTGGGCGGTGAGCTCGGGCAGGTGGAAGTTGGCCTCGTCGGCCCAGCGGGTCGCGTCCCCGTCGGCGTCGCCGATCGCTTCGACGTCGAGGCGCAGGCTCGGCACGCCTTGGGCGGCCCAGCGCCGCGCGAGCTCGACGTACATGCGGTTGGGGCCGATCCTCCGGATCGCGCCCGCGTTGAGCAGCAGCAGCGTCAGAGGGCGGGCCCGCTCCGCAGCGGGCTCGGCAAGGATCCCGAACGAGGGGCCGGATGGGCCGTTGAGCGCCAGCGGGGCCTCGATCACCGCGGTGCCATCGACGTCGAGGACCAGGGCGTCGGCGGCGACGGGGGACGGCGCAGGCGCGGCCGTCGCGGTGCGCAGCGCGGTTGCGTCCCGCGGCATCACCGCGAGCCACCCGGTCACCTGCGTGAAGACGGCCGTGGGCGCAACCGCGTTCTGGGGCCGGTCCAACATCGCCCCGTACCCCTCTCCCCGCTCGACCTCCACGGTCGCGCCCGCGGCGCGCAACGCGTCGGCGAGCCGGGCGTCGGCGGCGATCCCATCGCGCCCGAGCAGCAGCGCGCGCAGGCCCGACGGGAACGCGGCGGCACTGAGGTCGACCGCGCTGAGCGCGGCGAGCGTCGGCGCCGACAGGCGGTGGCCGTTGACCACGAGCCCGTCGCCATCCTCACCTCCAGCGGTCGGCCCCACAGCCGTCAGGTGCGCGAACGCCTGTAACTCGCGCACGAGCGTCCGCCCGCGGGGCGGGACGCCCCACAGGACGAGCGCGTCGATCGGCGCGCCGTTGGCCGTCGCAGCGGCGGCAAGTAGGCCGCCGACGCCGATGCCGATAGCCGCGACGGAGTGGTAGCCCGCGGCGCTTCGCAACCACGTCGCCGCCCCGGTGACCCCGGCCAGCCAGGCGTCCACCATGTTCGGATCGCGCGGACCACCCGCGCTGTCGCCGGTGCCGGGCAGATCGATGCGCAGCGTGGGGATACCGGAGGCGGCGAGGTGCTCGGCCCAATCGCGGCGACTGCGATAGGACGCCACGTCGTCCCAGCCGAACGGGGGCACGATCAGGACCGCCACGCCGTGCCCGCCCGGCACGGCGTCGTGGAACGTGGCGAACATCGGGGTGCCGTCGCCGACGAGGTAGAACGGCCGCGCCCGGGGCGTGGAGGGGGCGCCGCTGCTCATGCGGCAGTGGACGCCGGCTGGACGCCGGCGATCGCACCGCGCGCGCTCTCGCCGTCGGCGCTCTCGCCATCCGCGCCGCGGGCAGCGGCCAGCACCACGACGACGAGCGCCGCCGCCGCGAGGACCTGCAGGACCAGGAACTGCGAGAGCGAGCTCGGGCCGACGGTCGTGTACACGTGGCTCAACGACGCGACGACCACGGCGACCGCCGCGACCGCCAGCCACCCGCCGGCTGGGCGCAGCAGGCCCTGCCGGACCGCCTGGCCGACCATCAGCGCCGCCGCGAGCCACAGCGGGAGCAGACCGATGCCGGCGAGGCGCTGCTCGTTCGAACTGAAGCCGGGGTACTCCGGCGTGATCAGCAGCGGCTGGACGACGATCGCCGCCGACAGCGTCAGCAGCAGCCCGAGCCGCAGCGGCCACGCGCGGGGTCCGAAGCCGGCCCGCCACAGGACCCCGAGCACGGCAAGCAGGACCGCGCCCGGCACCACGAACGGGATCGCGCAGCGGCCGACGTGCGCGACGAGGTCGTGCAGCGAGGGCGGCGAGAAGATGATCGTGTCGCTCGCGGAATCTGGCCCGAAGGGGTAGTCGAATGACGCCACGATGGTCAGGATCACGCCGTAGAGCGCAATGCCGGTGATGACGACGGCCGCGGCCCGTACGCGCCGACCCGACCGGGCGACCGTGGCCCACTGCGGGTCGACGAGGATCCACAGCGCGGCCACGGGCAGGACCAGCAGCGCGGTCTGACGACCGGCGAGGGCGACCAGTGCGCCGGCGAGCACGACGGGGAACCGCGTGCGCACGAGGCCGAGCACCAGCAGCGCGAGGCCCAGGACGAAGACCTCGTCCTGCAGGAGACCCGGCGCCACGAGCGTCTCGCGGGGGGAGGCGTACGGCCCGGCGATGAACGCGGCGAGCACGAGCGCCGCGACGATCCACGGCGCGTCGAGCGCCCGCAGCAACTCCGCCGCGATAAGCGCCAGCGCGAGGGTCACCGCGATCCCGGCGATCCAGTACGTCGTATGGAGACCAAAGCCGGTGACGTCGCTCAACAGGCCCACGGCGTAGTGCGGGAGCAACCGCCCCGCGTAGGCCGAGCCAACGCCGCCGGACGGCAGGTGCGGCGCCGCTGCCGACATGAGGCTGTAGCTCTCGGCGTCGTTGCCCCACACGTGCGGCGCCTTCCAGCGGTTGGTGACCAGCAGGAACGCGACCACCCCC
>JAWVGD010000302.1:0-7199 GCA_033855515.1 Baekduia sp. | reverse complement strand
ACGCCGCACGGCCCTTCGCGCGCGCCGTGCTCGACGTGTCGCTGCCGGGCGCCGAGGTCTTCGACGACGTCCAGCGCCTCGTGCGCAACCTCATCGCGATGAACGAGATCCTGCGCGACAACGCGCGCGTCTCGATCCGATTGGTGATGACGCCTGACCGGATGGTCGTCGACGAGGCGCGCCGGACGTTCACCTACCTCAACCTGTACGGGTACCTGACCGACGCGGTCGTCGTCAACCGCGTCTTCGGCGCCGAGGTCGGCGACTACTTCGGCCCGTGGCGCGAACGCCAGCAGGCGCAGCTGGGCGCCGTGCGTGACGCGTTCGCGCCCGTTCCGGTCCTGCAGGCGCCGTACTTCGAGGAGGAGGTCGTCGGTCCGGCGATGCTCGACCGCCTCGGCGCCGCGCTGTTCGACGACGCGGCGCTGCCGCCCGGCAGCGAGGGCGATGCCGCGCACGCGCTGCTGCACCACTCGGTCTCCGAACGGCTGGTCCTGCGCGCCGACGGCGCGACACTGCGCCTCGAGCTGCCGTTCGCCCAGCGCGGGGACCTGTCGCTGAAGCGCCTCGGATCGGAGTTGATCGTCCGCGTCGACGGGCACAAGCGCACCATGTTGCTGCCGCCCGCGCTCGACGACCTGGAGCCGACCGGCGCCACGCTGGAGGACGGCGCGCTGGTCGTGACCTTCGAGCGTGTGCCGGTGGCGGCGGCCGATGACGCCTGAGCCCGAGCCGCTGGACGAGCTGCGCGAGCGGCTGCGCCAGACCCAGGAGGCCGCCGAGCGCATCGCCGGGAGGATCCCGCCCCAGGGCTGGGCGACGCCGCAGGAGCACTCCCAGACCGCCGACGAGATCCAGGCGCTGGTCGCGGTCCTCGCGGCGCTGCGCGAGGTGGTCCCCGACGACCTCTGGGAGCAGGTCCGGGAGCTGGCCCGCCGGTTGCTGCTGCTCTTGCGGGCGATCCTCGACGTCTTGGTCGACCGGCTCGCCGCCGAGCGCCCCGCCGGCGCCCGTCGCGAGGGCCCGGGGCTCCAGGACATCCCGATCACCTGACCGGCCGTGTCCTGGGCCTACAATCGCCAGCGATGATCACGCGCCTGCGGCGAGCCTTCGGCGTGCTGGCGCCCGAGCAGCGACGGGTGGGGCTGGCCGCGCTTCTGGTGCTCGGCTCGATGCTGTTGCCGTGGTACTCGAAGACGACCAACGCCATCACCAGCCAGGGGCTGGCCGCCACCCACGAGTCCAAGATGGCGATCACGGTCCCGTCCTTCGTCGAGGCGTCGATCTTCCTCGTCGCGATCGCCGTGCTGGTGTTGATGTTCGCCCGCGGCGAGCGCCGCGCGTTCCACCTGCCGTTCGGCGACGGCATCGTCGTGACGGCCGCCGGCGCCTGGGTGGGCTTCCTGGTGTTCTACCGCTTCGTCGACCAGCCCGCGGGCGGGACGACCAAGACGCTGGCCTACAGCTACGACCTGTCGTGGGGCATCTTCTTCGGCCTGCTGGCCGCGGCGTTCCTCGCCTACGCGGGCACGCGCCTGAAGCTCGCGAGCGTCGCCGAGCCGCCGCTGCCCGGCGACGATCCGACGACGGTGGCGTCGCGTCCGCGCCGAGAGCGACCGCCACGCGCCGCGCGCGAGCCCCGCGCGCCGCGCGAGGACTCCGAGGCGGCGGCCCGCCGGCGGCGTGAGGCGCCCACCGAGACGCGGCCGCGGCCCGAGGACCCGCCCACCGCGGCGACGTCGGTCGCGCCCGCGCGCCCCGAGCCGCGGGACCGCCCCCAGCCGCGTGACCGCCCCGAGGTCGACGGCGGCACGCAGCTGAGCTTCGACGAACAGGAATAAGGCGCCGCACCGGCGGGAACGCCGTCTCACGGACCCCATACCGGGCTCTCGTGAGGAGATGGACATGCTGCTACGCCGACGCCGGACCACCACCGCGGACCCCGCCGACGATCCGAACGTGATCATCGAGCACGGGCCGTCGCTGGCCAAGGGTCCCGCCCTGATCGCGGGCTCGCTGCTGACCGCCTTCGGGCTCGCCGCGCTGCTCAAGAACAACGACTTCCCGTCGTTCAACTCCAGCTTCCCGGACGGCACCGTCCAGGGCACGAACTTCCTGGGCTTCGAGGTCAACGGCTGGACGGCGTTCTTCTCGATCACCGCGGGCGCCCTGCTGCTCTTCGGCGCCGCCCAGCATCACCTCGCCAAGATGATGTCGTTGCTCGTGGGGCTCGCCCTGGCGGCCTGCGCGGTCATCGCGGTCATCGACGGCCAGGACGTGCTCGGCCTCGCGGCCGCGAACTTCTGGACGAAGCTCGGCTTCGCCATCGCCGGTGGCGCCATGCTCATCAACGCGCTCATGCCGCGCACGACGCGCCGCCGCGAGATCGCTCCCGCCACGACGACCACCGCCGCACCGGCCACCGGCCGCGCCGGCGACGACGTCGCGGCAGAGACCCCGGGTCGGCGCCGCCGCTTCGGGCGCCCGGCCAAGGACGACGGATACGTCACCGACGACCACCGCACCACGGTCGCCGACGGGCAGGGCACGCGCGGCACGCCCCCGCCCGCCTGACCGAGCCGCGGCTCGGATGGCACCCGCGGCCCCGGCGGCCGGCGCTCGTGCGTCAGCCGCCGGCGCCGCGCAGCGACGCCAGGATCCGATCGAGCGCCGCGAGCTCCTCGGCCGCCAGCTCCTGCAGGGCCGCCGGCGGGACGTCGAGCACGCGGTCGGCTTCGGCGGCCGCGGCGCGGCCCGCGTCGGTCGCGGCGACGACCTTCACCCGCCGGTCGCCGGCGTGTGGCGCCCGCGTGACCAGCCCGCGCTGCACCAGGTCGTCGACGATCAGCGTGACGTAGGGCGGGTCGGCGCCCAGGGCCCCCGCCAGCTCGCGCATGGTCAGCGGCTCCCGGGCCACGTGCCGCAGCGCCTTGGCGCGGGTGAAGCTCATGCCCAGCGCCTCGGCGACCGCGCTGCGACGGTCGTGGTCGAGCACGAGGTCGCGCATGGCGCGCCACGCCCGCGTGACGGTGTCGATCTCGGCCATCAGGCGCCCACCGTCGGCGACGGCTCGGGCTCGAGCTCGGCCGCCGTGCGCGCTGCCGTGGCGTAGGCCCACGGGGTCGTCGTCGCCACGCCGAACACCACCACCGCGGCCCCGCAGCCCGCGATGACCCACCAGCCCACGTGGGGGGAGGTGGCGAGGCCGCCGTGCAGCGAGGCGCCGGCGCCCGCGGCCGCGACCGCCCCGACGATCGCCACGCCGAGCGACTGGCCGACCTGGCGGCTGGTCGACGCGACGGCCGCGGCGACGCCCGCCTGCCCGGCCGGCATCCCCGAGACCGCGGTGTTGGTGATCGGCGCGTTGACGAAGCCGAAGCCGATCCCGAAGACGACGTAGGCGGCCAGCAGCCAGGCGGGCGACGTCGCGGCGGTCACGCCGGTGAGCATCGTGGCGCCGATCGCGATGCCCGTCCCGCCGAGGAGCAGCGGCGTGCGGGCCCCGCGCGTGCCGACGATCTGCCCCGACAGCGGCCCGAAGACGATCGTCATCGCCGCCATCGGCAGCGTGTACAGGCCCGCGTGCAGCGGCGACAGGCCCCGGACCTCCTGCAGGTACAGCGTGTTGAGGAACAGGAAGCCGCCGAGGGCCGCGAACGCGCACACCGCGATGACCGTCGCGCCGGAGAACGGCGCGCTGCGGAAGAAGCGCAGCTCGATCAGCGGCTCGACGCGGCGGCGCTCGTAGTGCAGCAGGCCGGCCAGCGCCGCGGCGGCGAGCGCGAGGAGCCCGGCCATCGTCGCCGACGTCCACCCCAGTCCGGGACCTTCGATGATCGCGTAGCTGACCGACGCGAGCAGCACGATGATGAGCACCTGCCCGACCGGATCGACGCGCCGGGCGCGCAACGCGCGCGACTCGGGCACGTAGCGCGCGGTCAGCGCGATCGCCGCGAGGCCGACCGGGAGGTTGACCAGGAAGATCGCGCGCCAGGACAGCTCGACCAGCGCGCCGCCGATCACAGGGCCCAAGGCCATGCTGATCCCGATGACCCCGCCCCACACGCCGATCGCCTGCGCGCGCTCGCGCGGGTCGTCGAACGTGTTGCGGATGATGGACATCGCGACCGGGTTGAGCATCGAGCCGCCGACCGCCTGGAGCATCCGGAAGACGATGAGCCAGCCCACGCTCGGCGCGAGGCTGCACGCCAGCGACCCGAGCGTGAACAGCACCAGGCCGGTCTGGAAGACCCGCACGCGCCCGAGGCGGTCGGCCATCGACCCCGACAGCATCAGCAGGCTCGCCAGCACCAACGTGTAGGCGTCGATCGTCCACTGCAGCTGCGAGAGCGAGGCGTGGAGGTCTGCGCGGATCGACGGCAGCGCCACGTTGACGATCGTGTTGTCCAGGCCCACGATCAGCAGGCTCATGCAGCAGATCGCCAGGATCAGCACCTGCCGCCGACGGCTGGGCGCCGCGGTGTCGCTCGGGACCTGGGCGGCGATGCTTATAGTCACACAACGATCGTAGCCCTCGGACGAGAGCGGTCCGGCCGGCCCTCAGAACAGGCGCAGGACCTCGAACCGCTGGACGCTCGAGGCGGTCGGCGACGGGACCGGGCCGGCATCGCGCCGGCGGCGGCGGCGCACGCGCGGCCGGCGCGGGACGTGGAAGAGGGCGATGCGCGCCGGGTCCTCGAGCCATTCCAGATGGTCGATCTCGTCGGCCGCGAACGTGCGCGTCGGCTGATCGCGGCGCCACGCCTCGTGCGGCAGCAGCCGCGGCAGGCGGCGCGCGAACGCCTCGGCGCGCTCGGCGTCCAGGAGCCGGTCCTCGCGATACCAGCGCTTGGGCGAGCGGAACCCGTGCGGGTTGGGGCTCAGCGCGTCCGGCGCGCCGAGCAGGACCGTGACGAGCGTCTCGGTCCAGCCGCGCTGGCGCTTGAGGTCGCTGGCGCTCACGAGCCGCTGCTCTGACCGGGGGGCCACACCGAGGAGCGTAGCTCTCGGAGCGGGTGCCTAGAAGTCGAGCGGCCCGTGCTCCTGGTAGGCCTGATGGGCCCCCAGGAAGAGCAGCGCCGTGGCCACGAACAGGATCACGAGCCCGACGGCGACGATCTTGTAGTCCTTGAGGATGTGCCCCATGATCGACAGGGTCACGCCGAACGCCATGAGCGCGTAGACGGGGGTCGCGGAGATGGCGCCGAGGAGCAGCACGGGGCGTCACCCTACCCGCGGCCTCGTAGACTTCGCGGTCCATGCCGGTCGAGCCCACCTCCGTCACCGACGTCCACGATGGCCTGCGCGCCACGGGCTACCTGCCCGGGGAGTCCACCGCGCTCGTCAGCTACCTCGCCGCGAAGCTGGGCAAGCCGATCCTCGTCGAAGGCCCGGCCGGCGTGGGCAAGACCGAGCTCGCCAAGGCGCTGAGCAAGTACCTCGGGCGCGAGCTCGTGCGCCTGCAGTGCTACGAGGGCCTCGACGAGGCCAAGGCGCTGTACGAGTGGAACTACCGCAAGCAGCTGCTGCGGATCCAGGCCGAACGCCAGGGCACGGGTTGGGACGACGTCCAGGACGACATCTTCGGCGAGGAGTTCCGGCTGGAGCGCCCGCTGATGAAGGCGATCGCCTCTCCGGACCCGGTCGTGCTGCTGATCGACGAGATCGACAAGACCGACCAGGAGTTCGAGGCGATGCTCCTGGAGATCCTCAGCGACTTCCAGATCTCGATCCCCGAGCTGGGGACGGTGACGTCGAAGTCGCACCCGATCGTGCTGCTGACGTCCAACAACACGCGCGAGCTGACCGAGGCGCTGAAGCGCCGCTGCCTCTACCTGTGGCTCGACTACCCGGCGCTCGAGCACGAGCTGGAGATCGTCCGGCTCCACACGCCCGAGCTGCCCGAGACGGTCGGGCGCAAGCTCGTAGAGATCATCGCCATGGTCCGCGACCTGGACCTCAAGAAGCCGCCGAGCATCGCGGAGTCCATCGACTGGGCGCGCGCGCTGCTGCTGCTCGGCGCCCAGGACATCGACACCCAGATGTTCAACCAGACCATGTCGGTGATCGTCAAGCACCGCACCGACCTCGACGTCGTCGCCGAGCGCGTCGGCGTCAAGCTCGGTGGCCGGGGAGGCGCCGTCGGTGCCCCCGCAGGGAAATAGACCGGTCCAGCCGGCCCGCTCGGCGGGCGTCCACGGCTCGGGCGGGCTCGAGCGCCCGGGCATCGCCGGGCGCCTGCTCGAGTTCGGCGAGGAGCTGCGCGGCGAGGGCATCGCGATCGGCACGAGCGAGCTCCTCGACGCGTTCGCGGTCCTCGAGCACGTGCCGTGGACCGAGCAGATCGACTTCCGCGAGGCGCTCGCCGCCACGCTGGCCAAGTCCCAGGACGACCGTCGCGTCTTCGAGCTCGTCTTCGACCGCTTCTTCTTCCGCGCCGCCGAGCTGGCCGCGATCGAGGAGGGCGTCCGCGAGGGCGGCGGCATCTCCCCCGACGACGCCGGACAGCTCGACATGGAGGAGCTGCGCCGCCAGGTCGCCGCCGCGGTGCGCGACGGCAACCAGGCGATGATGCGCGACCTCGCCCGGCTGGCGATCGCGGCGTTCGGCCGCCAGGGCGAGGGCTCGGGCGTGATCGGCGTCGACGTCCAGCGCATCCGCCGCTCGCTGGCGCTGCGCACCGACCCGCAGCCCGACCTGCCGCCCGAGGACCCGCGCACCAAGGGGCTGCCGCGCGAGGAGATCCGCCGCTTCGAGGCGATGCTGCGCCAGGAGCTCGAGCGCGGGCAGATCGAGCGCACCGAGCAGCTCTCCCCCGCCCGCCCGCTGAACGAGCTCGACCGCGCGCTGCCCTCGGGCCCGCTGCAGGACCTCGCCGCCGTGCACCGCGTGACCGCGCAGCTCAAGCGGCGCCTGAAGACGCAGGGCAACGAGCAGCGCGGGCGCAAGCGCCGTGCCGCGGTGGACATGCGCAAGACGATGCGCGCGTCGCTGGAGTTCGGCGGCGTGCCCGCCGTCATCAAGGAGAAGCCGGTCCGCCCGCGGCGCCCGGAGATCTATGTGCTCTGCGACGTCTCGACGTCGGTCACCAGCGCGTCGGTGTTCTTCCTGTCGGTGCTGCACGCGCTGCACGACTCGTTTCGCAAGATGCGCTCGTTCGTGTTCATCGAGCGCATCAGCGAGGTGACCGAGATCTTCGC
>JAWVGD010000301.1:0-5765 GCA_033855515.1 Baekduia sp. | reverse complement strand
TCGACCCCCGTCATCGTGTGCAAGCACGATGACCTCGCGCCGATCGCCCCTCATCGCTGCGCTCGCCGCCGCCGCCGCACTGGCCGTCGGTGCGCCGGCCGCGGGTGCGAGCATCGTGCCGTTCGGCGCGGGCGTGGGCGCGAGCACCGCGCCGGTCAGCTCGTTCGGGCTGGCGCCGATCAGTGCCATTCCTGCGGCATGCGGGACCGCGACGGGTGCGCAGGTCCAAGGCCGCACAGGCGGGGTCGACGCGCAGGTGTGCGGGGGTCTCAGCTTCGTCGCGCCCGCGATCGGCCAGATCGACACCACCATCGGCCCGACCATCATCAGCCCCGCGGTGACCGGAGCGGTGATCGTGACGGGCAACAACGTCGCCATCGGCCCCTGACAGGCCGGCGATGCGGTACGGAAAGCGCGACCTGATCGTCCGCCAGGCGGAGCCGTTCAACGCCGAGACCGGACTCGCCGCGCTGGCCGAGGGCGCGTTGACCGCCACCGACGCGTTCTTCGTCCGCGGGCACGGCCCGGTGCCGGAGCTCGAGGCGCCCGCGTGGCGACTGCGGGTGCACGGCCTCGTCGAGCGCGAGCTGGACCTCTCGCTGACCACCCTGCGCGAGGCGTTCCCCGAGCGGGAGGAGGTCGCGACGCTGCAGTGCGCCGGCAACCGGCGGGCGGGCCTGATCGCCATCCGCGACATCCCCGGCGAGGCGCCGTGGGGGCCCGGCGTGACCGGCACCGCGCGGTGGACGGGCGTCGCGCTCGCCGATGTGCTCGCGCTCGCGGGCCTGGATGACGAGGCCGGGCATGTCGGCTTCGAGGGCGCCGAGCTGTCGGCGGAGGCGCATCCGCCCGAGCGGTTCGCCGGCTCGATCCCGCTGGACAAGGCGTGCCGGCCGGAGGTGCTGCTCGCCTGGGCGATGAACGGCGAGCCGTTGCCGGCGGTCCACGGCGGACCGCTGCGCGTGGTCGTGCCCGGCTACATCGGCGCGCGCAGCGTCAAGTGGCTGCAACGCATCGAGGTCCGCTCGACGCCCTGGCCGGGCCACTTCCAGGAGGTCGCCTACCGGCTGCTGCCGGAGGACGGCGCGGTCGGCCCCGGCGCGGGGACGTCGCTGGGCGTCATCGCGCTGAACTCCGACGTGCTGTCCCCCGCCGACGGCGAGACCGTCCCCGCCGGCCCGGTGGAGATCCGGGGCTACGCGTTCGCCGGCGGGGAGCGGTCCGTCGCCCGTGTCGACGTCTCGCTCGACGGCGGCGAGCGCTGGTCGCAGGCCGAGCTGCTCGACGACCTCGGGCGGTGGGCCTGGCGGCAGTGGCGCATCACCGTCGACCTCGCGCCCGGAGAGCACGAGATCGCCGTGCGCGCCTGGGACTCGTCGGCGGCGACCCAGCCCGAGCACGAGGCGACGCTCTGGAACCCCGGCGGCTACGTCAACAACGCCCAGCCGCGGATCCGGGTGTGCGCCGTCGCCGCGTGACGCACGCCCACCGGCCAGGCGCCGATCCGCGGCGCGCAGGCCAGGCAACGCTGTCCCACGGTCCAGTGAGCGGCGAGCGCCATGGGCGAGAAGCTGGCGGCGCACACGGGCAGGGGACAGCACACGGTCAACGATCCACGGGTGGCGTGCCCGACCGCCCCGCGAGAAGGAGGTCCACGATGTCACTCAAGCACCGTGTCACGGCGTTTGCGGCGGTCATCGCCGCACTGGGTGTCGGTGGCCCAGCGGGCTCGGCGAGCGCAACGACCAGACCCGCCACGGATCCGGTCATCACGGGACCCAGCTGCCCGGACGGGTACGCCGGCCCGACCAACCTCGCCACCGGCTGCCCGTACTACATGATGACCTACACCGTGGCCTACCCGGGGCAGCCGCCGTCACGCATGCCCGTGGGGTGGACCCCCCCATCGGCGCGCTGAGCGGAGCCCACCGCGCCTGCGCGCGTCAGCCCGTGCCGCCGACGCGGATGTTGCGCGAGTCCTCGACGTAGCAGAGGCCCGGCGCGCCGCTGGTGGTGCGGGCGGCGCCCTCCCAGATCGTCCCGGCCGCCACGATCGAGATGAACTGGTTGGTCGCCAGCGTCTTGAGGGTCAGGTCGAGGCCCGCACGGGGGACCCGCAGCCGCCAGCCGAGGGGGTACGTCGCGCCGAGGGCCGGGGTGCTGACGAACGGCGCACGCTCGGTGACGGTGAACGACGAGAGGTGCGTGACGGCGCCGGTCCGGCTGACGAGCGTGCCCGTGTAGGCCTGCGGGAGCGGCCGGTTCGCGGTGTCCAGGAAGCGGTAGAGCATCAGGTCGCGGCCGTCGTCCAGGCGGCAGGCGAACCAGTCCCAGTGCAGCGACTCGGGATTGGCCGTGAAGTTCCCCCACTGGTGGTCGAACCACCCCTCGCCGGTGAGGGTCCTCGTCGCATCGCCGACGCGCCGCCGGACGCTCACGGCCAGCCGCGTGGCGGAGTAGTACGCCGACGGGCCGCCCCGGCCCTGCTGGATGACGCCGCGGTCGCCGTGAAGGACGTAGGCGCGGCGAGGCGCGAGCGTCAGGTCGATGGCACCCTCGGTCGTGTCCGCGTGGACGAGGAAGCGCCCGAAGCGCCCAGGGCTCGCCTCCCACCGGTAGCTCGTCCGGCCGACGGTGATCGAGCGCGGGGCGGAGCCGATGACCGCCGCGGGCGAGACGTCGTCGCTGCTCAGCACCGTCTTGTTGCTCGCGAGGTCGATGAGGTTCACGTGCGCGAGCCCGGCCGCGCCCGCCTTCCAGATCGTCGCGAAGTACGAGTACCGGTGGCCCGCGGCGTCATGGACCAGGCCCGCGGAATACCACCACTCGATCCCGAATCCGGGATGGGCGCCGTGGTCGCGCGGGAGGACCACGGGCGCCACCTTCGCGGCCGGCGTGGCCGTCTGCGCCCCCGCGCCGCCACCCGCGGTGAGGGCGAGCCCGATCAGCAGGACGAGCGCGACGACGATACGACCACGGGTGAGCATGTGGCGGCACCCTACTCGCGGCGACCAGGGCCGCCTACGGCAGCCGCGCCGGGGCCGGGGGTGCCGAGGCCCGCCTCAGAACCTCGACGGCGACGACGTCACGGAACCATCCACGACAGAAGACTGGTGCTCTGGAGGTACACGATGACGCACATCACCAGCATCAGCACGATGCTCCACCCGACGACGCGACGCAGCAGGTCGCCCTCGCGCCCGGCGAGGCCGACCGCCGCGGCGCCGATGGCGAGGTTCTGCGGGGAGATCATCTTCCCGAGCACCCCGCCGGAGCTGTTCGCGGCGGCCAGCAGCGTCGGCGACAGGTTGGCCTTGTGCGCCGCGCTGACCTGCAGCGCCCCGAACAGCGCGTTGGACGACGTGTCCGAGCCGGTGACCGCGACGCCGAACCAGCCGAGCATGGCCGACAGGAACGCGAAGAAGCCGCCGGCGCCCGCGAGCCACTGGCCGATCGTGATGGTCTCGCCCGAGAGGTTCATCACGTAGGCGAGGGCCAGCACGGCGGCGACGGTGACGATCGCCCACCGCAGCTCGAAGACGGTCTTCACCCAGATGCGCGCCGCGCGCCCGACGCCCATGCGCAACACGGGCATCGTCAGCAGACCACAGAGCAGCAGCAGCGTCCCCGCCGCAGAGGCCCAGGTGAACTTGAAGGTCTGCGACGTCGGCGCCTCGCCCTTTCCGTTGAGCACGTCCAGGCCGGGCCAGTCGAACTGGGCCGTGCGGTGGTCGAGGAAGTCCTTGAACGGCAGCCAGGCGATCTGCGCCAGGGCGAAGACGACGATGATGATGAGGTACGGCGCGTAGGCGACCGCGATCTCGCCCGGTGTGTCGTGGTGGCCGTCCTCCCGCCGCCGGACCTCGCGCTCGAACGCCGGCTCGTAGGTCGCGCCGCCGGCGACCGCGGGCCGTCCTCCGCCCGGACCCGCCGGCTGCGGGCGACGGTCGGACACCGCCGGCGCACCCGTCGGATGCCACACCTGCAGGAAGCCGACGACGGCGGCCGCCGACACGAGCGCCGCCACGATGTCGGTCAGCTCGACCGAGACGTAGTTCGACGTGGCGAACTGCGCGACCGCGAACGCGATGCCGGCGACGAGGGCGACCGGCCACGTCTGGCGCAGGCCGCGGCGCCCGTCGACCATCGCGATGAGGATCAGCGGCACGATGAGGGCCAGGATGGGCGTCTGGCGACCGACCATCGAGCCGAGCTCGTCCTTGGGCAGCCCGCTCACCGACGACAGCGTCGTGATCGGCACCGCGATCGCGCCGAACGCGACGGGCGCGGTGTTCGCGACCAGCGCCGTGGACGCCGCCAGCATCGGCCGGAAGCCGAGCGCGACGAGCATGACGGCGCTGATCGCCACCGGCGTGCCGAAGCCCGCCAGCGCCTCGATCAGCGCGCCGAAGCAGAAGGCGATGAGGATCGCCTGGACCCGGAGGTCGTCCGACACGCGGGCGAAGGAGCGGCGCAGCACGGCGAGGTGGCCGGTGGCCTCGGTCATGTTGAAGATCCAGATCGCGTTGACGACGATCCACATGATCGGGAACAGCCCGAACGCCGCACCCTCCACGCCGGCGTCCAGCGCCTGGCCGGCCGGCATCGGATAGACCACCACGGCGACCACGAGCGCCACCGCGAGCGACGCAAGCGCCGCCCATTGCGCCCTGACCCGTAGTCCGCCGAGCAACACGAACAGCGTCACCAGCGGCAAGACCGCGAAGATCGTCGACAGCCCAAGCGAGTGGCCGACGGGGTCGTAGACCTGCTTGTACATGCTCTTCCTCCCCGGTGTCCCGGACCGATCGCACCTGGAGTACCCAGGAGCCACGCGGGTGAGTCCGAACTTTGCGGCGCCCGTCCTACCTTCCGGGTGGCGCCGGAACGGTCGCCGGAGCCGGAGCCGGCGCCGGGATGGTCGCCGCAGCGCGCGGCGTGACAGATGCCGGCGACGCGGGCGGTGCCGCGGTGCCGCCCGTGACGCTTGGCGACGGCAGTGCCACCTGGGAGGTGCTGACCCCGCGCAGCGGGAGGACCGGAAGGCCGGCCGTCGCCGGAACCATGAAGTCGTGCCAGATGCGGGCGGGCACGCTGCCGCCGACCACCTGGGCGAAGCCGTCGAGGTTGGCCATCGGCGTCTCGGCCTCGGGGTAGCCGATCCAGACGCACGCGACCAGCTGGGGCACGAAGCCGCAGAACCAGGCGTCCTTGAAGTTCTCGGCCGTCCCGGTCTTGCCCGCGGCCGGCCGCCCCGGGTCGGCGGCCGTCCCCGTGCCGCCGCGGATGACCCCGGTGAGCGCGTAGGTGACCCGCCGGGCGACGCCCGGGGTCAGGACCCGGTTGCCTGGGGTCGCGCGGCCGGGGCGGACGGCGCCGTCGGTGGTCGAGATCGCGCCGAGCGTCTCGGGGGCGTGGTGGACGCCGCCGGACGCGAGCGTCGCGAACGCGTCGGTCATGTCCAGCGGCGAGACGCCGTCCGGCCCGAGCGTGATCGAGCACACCGGCTCCAGTGGCGAGCGGACCCCCATGCGCCGTGCGGTCCGGACGATGTTCTGCGGCCCGACCCGGAGGGCCACCTGCGCGAAGATCGTGTTGACCGAGTGGGCGATGGCCTGCAGCAGGTCCATCGTGCCCGTCGACTCGTCGGCGAAGTTGTGCACGACCCACGGCCCGTCGGCGTTCATGCAGCGGCGGTCGGGGATCGTCAGCGCGGCCGGGCCGTTCCAGACCGAGCTCAGCGGGATGCCCTGCTGCAGCGCCGT
>JAWVGD010000300.1:0-3359 GCA_033855515.1 Baekduia sp. | reverse complement strand
GCCGAGATCTCCCTCAAGGACTTCCGCAAGACCGTCGAGGCCGCGATGGAGCTGACCAGCGTGCCCAAGGAGTTCGCGGCGCGCTATCTCAACGACGGGTTCTCCGGCGGCGAGAAGAAGCGCCTGGAGACCCTGCAGCTCGCGCTGCAGCAGCCCAGGCTCGCGGTGCTGGACGAGACCGACTCCGGCCTGGACATCGACGCGCTCAACGTCGTCGCCAACGGCGTGAACACGATCGCCAAGGGCTCCGGCATGGGCGTGCTGATCATCACCCACTACCAGCGCATCCTGCACCTGGTGGAGCCCGCGCGGGTGTCGATCATGTTCAACGGCCGGATCATCAAGGAGGGCGGCCCGGAGCTCGTCGAGCAGCTCGAGCGCGAGGGCTACGCCAACATCAAGGAAGCCGCCGGCGTCGGCGCCTGAGGTCTCCATGGCCGCCACCGCCCAGCTCGACGTCCGCGCCCAGTTCCCCACCCTCCAGCGTGAGGGCGTGGCGTACCTGGACAGCGCCGCGACGTCCCAGACGCCTGACGCCGTCCTGGCGGCGATGGACGACTACTACCGCCACCACCGCGCGTCGGTGCATCGCGGCGTGTACCCGCTGGCCGCCGAGGCGACCGACCTGTTCGAAGGCGCCCGCACCCGGGTCGCCCGGTGGCTGAACTGGCCCACGCGCGACACGGTGTTCACGCGCAACGCGACCGAGGCGCTCAACGTCGTGGCGGCCGGCTGGGGCCGGCGCCACGTCGGCAAGGGCGACCGGATCCTCGTCACGCGCATGGAGCACCACTCGAACTTCGTGCCGTGGTGGATGCTGGCGCGCGAGGTCGGGGCCGAGCTCGTCGAGGTCCCGATCGACGCCGAGGGCGTCCTCGACCTCGAGGCGCTGGACCGGTTGTTGCCGGGCGCCAAGGTGCTCGCCGTCGCCCACGTCTCCAACGTGGTCGGGACGATCAACCCGGTCGCCGACATCGTCCGGCGCGCCCGCGCCCAGGACGTCGTGACCGTCGTCGACGGCTCGCAGGCCGTGCCGCAGATCCCGGTCGACCTCGGCGCCATCGACGCCGACTTCTACGCCTGGACCGGCCACAAGGCCTACGGCCCGACCGGCGTGGGGATCCTGCACGGCCGCCATGACCTGCTGCTCGACACCGAGCCGCTCATGGGCGGCGGGCACATGATCTCCAGCGTGTCGTTCGACGACGTCCGCTGGGCCGCGCCCCCGGCGCGCTTCGAGGCGGGGACCTCGGCGATCGCCGAGGTCATCGGCCTCGGTGCCGCCGTCGACTGGCTGAGCGACCTCGGGATGGACGCGGTCCGCGCCCACGAGGCCGACCTGACCGCCTACGCGCTGGAGCGCCTCGGCGAGCTGGACGACGTGCGGATCCACGGTCCGCGCGAGGTCGAGCGCCGCGGGGCGCTCGTGTCCTTCACGCTGAAGGGCATCCACCCGCACGACGTGTCGGAGATCATCGGCCGCCGCGGGGTGTGCGTTCGCGCCGGCCATCACTGCGCCCAGCCGCTGATGCAGCACCTGGGCGAGTCGGCGACGACCCGCGCGTCGTTCGCCGTGCACACGACCCGCGAGGAGATCGACGCGCTCGTCGACGGGCTCAACGAGGTTCGGAGGATCTTCGCGTAATGGATGACCTGTATCGGGAGGAGATCCTCCAGCACTACAAGCGGCCCCACAACTGGGGTCCGATGGAGTCGCCGGATCTCGAGGCCGAGGATCACAACCCGCTCTGCGGCGACCAGCTCAAGGTGATGTTGAAGGTCGGCGACGACGGCAAGATCGCCGCCGTCCGCTTCGAGGGCCACGGCTGCGCGATCTCGCAGGCGAGCGCGTCGATGACCTCCGACGAGCTCGTCGGCATGCCCGTCGAGGAGCTGCTGCGCCTGGACCGCTCGTTCGTGCTCGACCTCCTGGGGATCGACATCTCCGCGACCCGCATGAAGTGCGCGATGTTGTCGCTGAAGGTCCTGAAGTCCGCCGGGCTCGGTCACGAGGTCGACTGGGAGCCCGACACGCCGGAGGCGTCGGCGCCCGCGTCGCCCGCCGAGCGCGACCGGGTCTGAGCCCGGTCTCCCCAGCGTGAGCCTCTCCCAGGAATCCGTGCCGCAGGGCTGGTGCGTCTGCGGCCAGAAGGTCCCGATCGCCGACGCCGTTGCGGTGACCCTGCCCAACGGCCGTGACGGCTGGCAGGGCTACTGCCCGGAGTGCGGCTCGCCGCTCTTCGCGATCCGCCGGGCCCCAAAGCCGGTCTGAAAGCCCTTCTAAGCCACATCGTCGCGGCGCGCCGCGAGATGCGTCAGGAGCTTGCGCATCACGCGGTCCAGCTGGGCCTGCTCGCCCGCGCTCAGCACCGACAGCATCTGCTGCTCGTTGGCGACGTGCTCGGTCACCGCGGCGTCGACGGCGCGCAGGGCGCCGGGCGTCAGCTCGACCTCGGTGGAGCGGCGGTCGGTGGGGTGCCGGATCCGGCGGATCAGGCCCTTGCGCTCGAGGCGGTCCAGGCGGCTCGTCAGGGTCCCCGAGGACACGAGCAGCGCGGCGGAGATCGCCGATGGCGCGAGCCGGTAGGGCGCGCCGGCGCGGCGCAGCGCGAAGAGGATGTCGCCCTCGGCGAGGTCCACGCCCGCACGTGCCGCCAGCGCCGAGATCTCACCGTCGATGAGGCGCGCGACCTCCAGCACCCGGGCCACCCGCGCCATCGTCTCGAGGTCGAGGTCGGAGCGCTCGCGACCCCACTGGCCGACGAGGGCGTCGATCGGATCGGGCGCGCGCGACATGGGTGCTAACCCTACTTGTCGAGCATCTCGAGCCCGTTTATCTTGATCGCAAGATGCTTGAGAACGAGACATACGTCCTGCACGATGCCGAGCGCGTCACCGTGCGCAGCCACACGCCGGAGCTGTTGGAGGTCGGGGCGGAGTGGGGCGCCGCCGAGCACCGGCCGCTGGCCCACGTCCACAGCGCCCAGGACGAGCGCTTCGTCCTGCACGAGGGCGAGTTGACCGTCGACCTCGACGGCGAGCGGCACACGCTGCGCCCGGGCGACGCGCTCGAGGTGCCGCGTGGCACGCCGCACCGCATGTGGAACTCCGGCGCGACGCCGGCGGGGGCGACATGGCAGACGCGTCCGGCGCTGCGCACCGCGGACTTCTGGCGCGCCGTCCACGACGCCCGCGCCGCGGGGCGCCCGACCGACGCCCACGGCATGCTCACGCCCGTGGCCGCCGCGCCGCTGCTGCGCGAGTTCCGGACGGAGTTCCGCCTCGCGCTCCCGGCCCCGGTGGGGCGCGCGGCGCTGGCCATCCTCGGCCTCGCCGCGCGCGTCAAGGGCTACTGAGCG
>JAWVGD010000299.1:0-9543 GCA_033855515.1 Baekduia sp. | reverse complement strand
CGGCCCCGCCGAAGACGAGCATCGGGTAGAGGTACAACAACAGCGCGGTCAGCGACGCGTCGATGCGCGTCAGCGCCCCGAAGTAGAGCCCGGCCTGTGCGGCGTAGCCGCCGGCGCCGAGCGCCAGGCCGGTCAGGAGGACGCGGCGGCTGGGGAGCTGCGCACCGCGGACGGCGACGATGCCCCAGAAGAGGATCGCCGCCAACAGGAAGCGCATCGACAGGAGCGTGACGACCGTCACGCCCTGGCCGTAGGCCTCCTTGGCGAAGATGGCCATGGCGCCGAAGCAGCAGGCCGACAGGACGCACAAGGCGATCCCACGACGGTGCGACGACGGCGACACGGGCGCGAGGGGGAGAGGGTTTCCCTGCGGAGCTTCGGCTACCAGTTGCGGCGATCGTCCGTGCGGCGCGAATCAGCGCCGAAGCGGGACGAGAGCGCGGCACCGCCGCCGAAGACTCCGAGGACTGCGATCAACGAGATCATGCCCCTATGATCGACCATATGTTCGTGTCGGCCTAGCCTTTGTTGCCTCCGGTATCGATAGGCTTCCCCTTGAGGTTACGAACTTGACCCTGCAGCAGCTCGAGTACTTCCTGGCGGCCCTCGACGAGGGGTCGTTCACGGCCGCCGCCGAGCGGCTGCACCTCGCGCAGCCGTCGCTGTCGGAGCAGATCCGGCGGCTGGAGGCCGAGCTCGGCGTCGCGCTCTTCGCGCGCGTCGGGCGCGGCATCACGCCGACCGAGGCCGCCCACGCGCTGCGCCCCCACGCCGAGGACGCGCTGGCCGCGGTGGCCGAGGGCCGCGAGGCGGTCGTCCAGCAGCGCGAGCTGCAGGGCGGCATCGCGACGTTCGGGACCTTCGGGTCGGCGCGCTGGTACCCGGGCACCTCGATCGTGGCGGCGTTCCGCAAGCGCCACCCCAAGGTCCGGGTGCGGCTCATCGGGCAGAACTCCTCGGAGGTCACCGAGGCCGTCCGCGACGGCAGCCTGGAGGCGGGCCTGGTCGCCCTGCCGATCGACGACTCGGGCCTGGAGGTCCGGCCGATCATGAGCGACGAGATCGTCTACGTCAGCGCCGACCCGGCGCGCCTCAAGCGGCCCGTCCGGATCGAGGACCTCGCCGCCGCCCCGCTGATCCTCACCGAGACGAGCTTCGGCCTGGAGGACCCGACGCGGCGCCAGCTGTTCGAGCTGGCCCAGCGCGCGGGCGTGACGATCGAGCCGGAGATCGACGTCGAGGACGTCGAGACCGCGATCGAGCTGGCCGCCCGCGGACTCGGCGACACGCTCGTGGCGCGCGGCGTCCTGCTCTCCCTCGGTCGCCGGGTCCCCAAGCGCCTCGGCTGGGTCCCGTTCGCCGAGCCGCTGTACGACACGTTCGCCTTCATCAACCGCCGCGGCGCACGGCTCTCGCCCGCCGCGCGCGAGTTCATGGTGCTGGCCGAGGACCGCATGCAGGCCATGGCCGACGAGCTGAAGACCAACCCGCCGCGGCGCCACGAGCCCGGATCCTGACCGGACTTCCAGGCCCGGCCGGTACGATCATCTCGATGCCGTCCGCGAAGGCCACCGTCGCCGAGCAGGAGTACCTCGAGACCCTCTTCTGGCTCTACGAGGCGGGCCTGCCGATGACCGGCGCCAACATCGCGCGGGCGATGCAGCTGTCGCCGCCGACCGTGCACGAGATGGTCGGTCGCCTGGAGCGCGACGGCTACATCACGCGTGGCAGCGACAAGGTCATCGCCTTCACCGACAACGGCCGCGAGCACGCCGAGGCGATCGTCCGCCGCCACCGGCTCATCGAGCGGTTCCTCACCGACGTCCTCGGGATCCCGTGGGACGAGGTCCACGAGGAGGCCGAGCGCCTCGAGCACGCGATGTCGCCGGTGCTGGAGGAGCGCATGCTCGCCGCGATCGGCGACGCGCGCACCTGCCCCCACGGCCATCCGATCGACGTCGGGTCCCGCATCTCCAGCGTGCCGCTGGCCGACGTCGAGGTCGGCGCCAAGCTCACGATCATCCGCTTCGAGAACGAGGCCGAAGATCTCCTGCACTACCTCAAGGCCGCCGGGATCGACCCCGGCCTGCAGGGCACGCTGATCGAGAGCGGCGACGAGGACGTGGTCTTCGAGACCGACGACGGCGCGCCGGTGAGGATCACCCGCAGCGTCGCCGAGACGGTGTCGGTCGTGGCCGATCCGTCGCCGCCGCCGCGGGTCGCGCTGCCGGCGCAGCTCGTGCTCGGCGAGCAGCGCTACGGGCGCTAGCCCGCGACCCCGCTCAGGCCGCCGGGGTCCCCGCCGCGGCCCGGACCGCCTGGGCCAGGCGCGAGACGCCCTCGTCGATCTGGTCCTCGGTGACGCCCGAGTACGCGAGGCGCAGCGTGTTCTCGCCGCCCTCGAGCAGGAAGTCGGTGCCCTTGACGATGGCCACGCCGCGGTGGTTGGCCTCCTCGAAGACGCGGTCGATCTCGGTGCCCTCCGGCAGCTCCACCCACATGAAGTAGCCGCCCTCGGGCGCCTGGAACTTCGCCTCGGGCATCTCGCGCGCGAGCGCGTCGGTGAGGCGCTTGACGCGGGCGCCGAGCGCCTCCTTGACCGTCGCGACGGACTTGTCGATGTCGCCGTTGATGCAGAACTCGTAGACGAGCGACTGCGCCACCATGTTCGGCGAGATGTAGGTGTTGGTCGCCAGGCGCTGGATCTCGGAGATCCGCTCGGCGGGACCGACGAGGTAGCCGACGCGGATGCCCGGGCAGACGGTCTTCGAGAACGACGACGCGTAGACGACCGAGCCGGTCGTGTCCTGCGACAGCATCGTCGGCAGGGACTCGCCGGTGAAGCGGATGTCGACGTACGGGTCGTCCTCGAAGATGACGAAGCCGAACTCCGCGGCCAGGCGCAGCAGGACCTCGCGCTTGGGCTGGCTCAGGGTGTAGCCGGCGGGGTTCTGGAAGTTCGGGATGACGTGGGCGAGCGTCGGGCGCACGGCCTCGTCGCGCAGCAGCGTCTCGAGCTCGACGACGTCGATGCCGTCGGTCTCCAGGTTGACCATGTGCACGTCGGCGCCGCGGCCGCGGAGGTTCAGCAGCGTGCGGTCGTACGTCGGCTTCTCGACGACGACGGGGTCGCCGGGCTTGACGAGCGTCTCGAAGAGGAACGCGTCGGCCTGCATCGAGCCGTTGGTCACGATGACCTGCGACGTGTCGACGCCGTGCTTGTCGGCGATCCACTCACGCAGCGGGCCGTAGCCGACGGCGGTGCCGTAGGCGGTCGTGCCGGCGGGATCGCGCTCGAAGGCGCGCGTGGCGGCGGCCTTCAGGCCCTCCACGTCGACGATGTCCAGCGAGGGGGCGCCGCGGGCAAAGGAGATCACGTCAGGCATCGGGGCCTGATGCTATCGAGGCGGGCGTCGTCCGCCCTGATCACGATCCTGGTACCCGATGGCCGTGCCCGCCGCCTCCGTCGTCCTCATCGAGGACAGCATCCCCTACGCCCGTCTCGTCGAGCTCATCCTCGCCGACGCCGTTCCGGGCGGCGTGGAGGTCCGGACCCACGGGACGCTGGCCGCCGGGCTCTCCGACCTGCGCGAGCGCGACGCGGACTGCGTGCTGCTGGACCTCAGCCTGCCCGACGCGCAGGGCCTCGAGGCGCTGGCCGGCGTCCTGGACGCGAGCGGCGGCGTCCCGGTCGTCGTGCTCAGCGGCCACGACGACGAGGAGCTGGCGCTGGTGGCCATCCGCTGCGGCGCGCAGGACTACCTCGTCAAGGGCCAGGAGCAGCCGCCGGACCGGTTCGTGCGGGCGATCCGCTTCGCCGTGGAGCGGCGGCGCGCCCAGGAGCGCAGCGAGGACCTGCTGCGCGCGAAGGAGGATCGCTGGCGGACGCTGACGCACCTGGCGCCCGTCGGGATCGTGGAGACCGACGGGTCCGGACGGTCGGTGTTCGCCAACGACTGGGTCTCGGAGCTGACCGGGCGCCCGCACGCCGAGCTGTTCGGCCTCGGCTGGCGCGACGCGATGGACACCGAGGACCGGCCGGCGTTCGACGCGGCGTGGGAGCGGGCGTCGACGCCCGGCGGGCCCGGCGAGTTCGCGCTCGAGGCACGGTTCGTGGCGCCCGACGGCACCGTGCGCTGGGCGCACGTCACCGCGGTGCTGCTCCGGGATCCGTGGGACGGTCCGGCCGGATGGCTCATCACGCTCGTCGACGTCACCCCGGCGCGCCGGGCGCGCGAGGCGCTGGCCGTCGTCGAGCAGGAGCTCCGCCGCCAGCAGGAGGACGTGCTCGCCCTTGCGGCGCTGGCGCGCGATGCGTCGGTGGCCGAGGAGCCGGTCGTGCCGCTGTGCGTCGGCGGGCGGCGCGTCGTGGGCGCGGACTTCGTGATGGTGTTGGTCGGCGACGGCGCCGACCGGCTGCAGGTGGCCGCCGCCGACGGCGCGGAGGAGCCGGTCCCGGGCGAGATCGTCCTGGGCGCGGGGCCATCGGTGGCGGCGCAGTGCTTCGCCCGCTGCGAGCGCATCGAGGTCGCCGACGCGGAGACGGACCCGGCGATCTCGCCGGCGTTCCGCACGGCGACCGGTGCACGGACGGTGGTCTTCGAGCCGCTGCGGCGCGGCGCGGCGGTGCTCGGCGTCCTGGCCGTCGGCTGGCGCGACGGTGCGGCCGGCGACGTGCCGTTGAGCGCGCGGCGCTCGACGGTGGTCTCGCTGCTGGCGGCCGAGGTGGGGACGGCGCTGGAGCGCCGGCGGCTCCTGGACCAGCTCCGCGACCTGGCGCGGACCGACCCGCTGACGGGGCTGGCGAACCGCCGCCTGTGGGCGGAGCGGCTGGACGTCGAGCTCCGACGCGCGGCCCGCTACGGCCGGCCGCTGTGCGTGGCGGCGGTGGACCTCGACCGCTTCAAGCCCTACAACGACCGCTTCGGCCATCAGGCGGGCGATGCGCTGCTGCAGGACGTGGCCGCCGCGTGGCGCAGCGTGCTGCGCGGCTCGGACTTGTTGTCGCGGTTGGGTGGCGACGAGTTCGCGGTGCTGCTTCCCGACTGCGACGTGGGGTGCGCGCAGGGCATCCTCGCCCGGGTGCAGAGCGGGACGCCGGGCGACGCCGAGGGCGTCGGCCTCTCGGCGGGCTTGGTCGTGTGGGACGGCGTGGAGGACGCCGCCGGGATCATGGCGCGCGCCGACGACGCGCTCTACGCCGCCAAAGGCGCGGGCCGCGGGCAGATCAGCCTGGGCTAGGTCAGGCCGCGTCGTCGGGCGGGTCGGGCGCGGGCGGCACGGGAGGGGCGACCGGGACGACGCGCGGCGGCGCGCCCGGGCGGCGCGGCAGCGCGCTGGCGATCTCCCGCACGTGCTCGCGGGCGTCGTCGTCGGGCCCCAGCGTGGCCGGGTGCGGCTCGGGCGCGGCGGCGACCGGCGGCGGCTCGGGCGGTTCGGGCTCCGGATCCGGGACCGCGTGCGGCCGCGTCGTCAGGCGCGTCACCTCGGCGTGCGGGGCGCGGGCGCCGGCCAGGTCGATCGGGGCGCGCTGGGCCTCGGCGGCGACGGCCTCCGCGGCGGCGGCCAGCGCGTCCACGACGGCCTCGATGCCGTGCTCGAGGCGGCCGGCGTGCTCGGCGCGCTCGGCGCGGGCGGCCAGCGCCTCGCCGTGGGCGAGCAGCCGGTCGGCCGCGGCGCTGATGCGACGGGCGCGGCCGGCGGCGAACGCGTCGACGCGGCGCCGGGCGTCCTCCAGGTACTCGCGGGCCTCGCGCTCGGCGCTGTGCAGGAGGCGCTGCGCGTCCTGCTCGGCGGTCAGGCGGATCTGCGTGGCGCGCTCTTCGGCGTCGGCGTCGGCGGTCGCGCGCACCTGCGCCGCCGCGCTCTCGGCGGCCGCCATCACCTCGCGGACACGCTGCGCCAACGACGCGGCGAGCTCCTCGGTGGAAGGGGTGCGGGGCGGGTCGTCGTGGGCCACGGGGTGCTCGATGCGGACGCTACCAGCGGGCCCCGGCGTGACGGCCGTCCGCGCGACCCAGCGCCGCCACGACACCCGCGACGCCGAGCCACGCGCCGAGGCCGGCGAGCGTGAAGCCGACGGGCGCCAGCAGCGCGGCGCGGGCGGTGGTGGCGCTGCGGCGCCGCAGCGCGCCGGCGCCGCCGAGGAGGACGAGCGCGGCCGACACGGCGAGCACCTCGGCGCCGGCGAGGCGGACCACCGCCTCGGGGAGCAGCGCGCCCGTCACGTCGAGCGCCTGCAGCGCGCCGAGCGCCGCGAGCACGAGGATCGGGAGCCACGCCAGCGGCGCGACGACCGCGGCCAGGCCGGTCAGCGCGAGCGCGCTGGTGCCGATCGGGCCGAGGCGCCGCAGCGTCCGGTACGGGTGGCGCAGCTGGACGAGCCAGGCCCCCAGCGCGCCGCGCCACCAACTGGCGTGGGCGCGCAGCCACACGGGCGGCGCCGCGACGCCGCGGACGCCGACGGCGGCGGCGACGGTCGTGGCGCGAAAGCCCGCCTTGTGCAACCGCAGGCCGAGGTCGACGCCCTCGGCCGAGCATGTCGGGTCCCACCCGGCGACCTCCTCCAGCGCCTCGCGGCGGACGACGACCCCGGTCGAGGCGAGCGGCACCGGCAGGCCCAGCCGCGCGAGCCCGGGGGCGAGCAGCTCGTGCCACGCCGCGCACCCGGCGGCCGTCCACGCGCCGACCAGCCCGAGGCCCGCCGGCGGCGCCAGCGCGGTCTGGGCGGCGGCGGTGCGGCGGCCACCGCCGTGCAGGGCGTCGCCCGCGGCGCGCAGCAGCCCCGGCGCGGGGACGTCTCCGGGATCGAGGATCGCGATGTGCTCGCCCCGCGCGAGCAGCAGCCCGTAGGCCAGCATCCCGGCGCGCGTTGCCGGGACGTCGGCCGGGACGACGACGAGCCGGTGCCGCCGGCGCCGCGCGAGCTCGCGCGCGGCGCGCACGCCGGGCAGGTCGGGCGCCGGGCAGAGGAGGAGCACCTCGAGGCGTGCGCGCGGATGCTCCAGCGCGGCGAGGGTCGCGGCGGCGCCGGCCGACGCGGCGGGGCCACCGCCGAGCGGGACCAGCAGCGTCGTGAGCGGCAGGCCGGCGCGGCGGTCGGCGCCGTCCTCGTCCCCGGCCGCCGGCGCGCGGCGCCGTCCGAGGCCGGCGAGCGCCACCGGGAGGGCCAGCAAGGCGGGGAGCGCGGTCGCCGTTGCCGCGAGCGCGACCAGCACGATCGCCGTCGTGGCGGGTGCGATGACGAGTCCGGCGACGGCCGCGACCAGGGCGGCGGCGAACGTCACGAGCACCGCCGGCCCTGCCGGGGTGCCGCAGCTCTCCTGGGGAAAGCGGGCGGCGATGCCGGCCCGGGTCGCGGCTGCCCAGCGCTCGCTGTGGAGCTCCTGGAGGAGGTCGTCGACGGCGTCGCCGGCCGCCAGGAAGCATCGGGGCTCCAGACCCCCGGAGCCGTGGCGCAGGGCCGCCAGCTGCGTGGGGTCCAGCGGGTCGGCGACCGCGACGTAGACCGCGGCCTCGTCGAGGGTGAGCGGCACGCAGCGCAGGCGCCGCTGCAGCGTCTCGGGCACGAGCGCGAGCGCATCGGCGTCGGGCTCATAGCCGCCGAGGTCGACGACCGGCAGCCCGAGCTGCTCGGCCAGCACGGCCCGCAGGCGCTCGTCCTCGACGGCGTCGCGGGCGAGCAGGACGTCGCCCAGCAGCCCGCCCGTGCGCTGCTGCTCGGCCAGCGCGGCGGCGACCTCGGCGTCGGTCGTCAGGCCGTGGGCGACCAGCAGGTCGCCGAGCCGCTCGGGGGAGGCGGGGTCGGTCACCGGCGCTCGGCCGTCGCGTCCCGGGCTTTCCGGCGGCGGAGGCGCGTCGGGGAGCCACGCGAGCGCCGCGTCGATGTCCTGCGCCGAGGCGATCACCACGTCGATCCCGGCGTAGGTGACGCCGATGCCGTCGAGATCGAGCTCCGGTCGCGCGGCGGCGAGCGTCAGGCGGTCGCCCACGACGGCCAATGGGACGACGCGCTCGCGCCGCGCCCACTCGTGGGCGACGGCGCCCCAGAGGTCGTCGTGAGGATGGAGCCCGCGGAGGCCGGCGTAGGGGAGCCCGGCCTCGAAGGCGATGCGCACGGCCTCGTCCATGGCGCTGCGCCGGGGCGGCCGCTCTAGGCCGGTGGTGCGCTCCCGGGCCCCGAGAGCGTCAGCGTCAGCCGGCCTTGGCGCACGTCGGTGACCGCGAACGCGACGGGCGCCGAGGCGCGCAGCGCGGCGGCGAGCGCGACCGGTCCGGCGAGCCGGACGTCGATCGTCGCCCGGCCCGCGTCCAGGGTGCGCACGTAGACCTCGGCGACGCCCGGCGTCCGGGCCAGCGCCTGCTCGAAGGCGGCGAGCGTGGCGAGGTCGCCGAACGGCGCGGCGTCGACGGTGACGGCGCCGCTGAGGACCGTCTCGGCCGGATCGGGCGCAACCTCCGCGCCCAGCTCGGTCAGGACGCGGGACAGCTCGGCGACCAGGTCGTCGGTCGTCCGCACGAGGCGGTCGCGGAACGCGAGCAGCTCGTCGAGCTGGCGGTGCAGACCGGAGGCCGGGGCAGCGGCGTAGGGGCTCGGGGCGGGCGCCGGCGCGAGCGCCGCGGTGGGGGCCGACGGCGCCGGCGGGGGGACCGCGGCGGGTGCCGGCCATGGCGGCGGGGGCGGCGTGACGGCGACCGGCGGCGCGCCGTTGAACGGCGAGGCCGGCGGCGGCGCCGCGGCGGGACCGTTGGCGGACCCGCCGCCGTGCCAGGCCGCGGTGAACGGCGTCGCGCCTGGAGGCGGCGGCCCGGGGTTGGCGGCCGGCGCCGGCACGCCCGCGTCGGGCGGCGGCGTCCACCCCGCCTGGGCCGGGTCGGCGTCGAGCTCGCCGCCGCGGCCGACGGACTCCAGCTCGCGCTCGAGCTCCTTGAGCTTGCGCTCGAGCTCGCTCAGCGTTGTCGTGACGTCGCTCTCCACTGTCCGCGAGAGTACCCGTGAACGGAGAGCGACGCCAACGACGAAACGGATCGGCCACCGGAGGTCTGGCGCCCGCGCCCCCGGCAACCTCCCGTCACTTCTTGCCGAGGATCTCCACCGCTATGTCGGCCACCGCGGTCGGGGTCCGTCCCACGCGCACGCCCTTGGCCTCGAGCACGTCCGCCTTGGCCTGGGCGGTCCCCACCGAGCCGGAGACGATGGCGCCGGCGTGGCCCATCGTCTTGCCGGGCGGGGCGGTGAAGCCGGCGATGTAGGCGATCACCGGCTTGGTGACGTGTTCGGCGATGAACTCGGCCGCCTGCTCCTCGGCGTCGCCGCCGATCTCCCCGCACATGACGATCAGCTCGGTCTCGGGGTCGGCCTCGAACAGGGCGATGATGTCCACGAAGGACGAGCCCGGGACCGGGTCGCCGCCGATGCCGACGATCGACGAGTTGCCGAATCCGGCGCGCGCGATCTCGTTGCCGATCTGGTAGGTCAGCGTGCCCGAGCGCGACACGAGCCCGACGTTGCCCTCGGAGAAGAAGTGGGCGGGGATGATCCCC
>JAWVGD010000298.1:0-2805 GCA_033855515.1 Baekduia sp. | reverse complement strand
CCAAGCCGACCCTGTCGGCGTCGCTGGAGCTCGAGGTGACCGCGCAGGAGCTCTGCGCGCGGTCGGAGGACTTCGCCGAGGGCACCCGCGCGTTCGCCGAGAAGCGCCAGCCGGAGTTCACGGGGCGCTAGCCGAGGCGGCCGCGTCGTGCGCCGCCACGACGCGCCGCTCGTGCGTCCCGACGCCGATCGTCCGCTCGCCGTCGAGCACCTCGACGTCGAAGCGCAGCTTGCGCCCGTCGGCGATCTCGCGCAGCGTCGCACGAGCCACGCAGCGGGCGCCCTCCGGCGCGCCGGCGACGTGCTTGACGCACACCTCGAAGCCGACGGTGGTGGTGCCCGGATCGATGTGGAGCTGGGCCAGCGACGTGGCCGCGTACTCCATCATCCCGATCATCCCCGGGGTCGAGAGGACGCGGACCGGGAGCGACCCGCGCACGTCGGTGAGCAGGACGCCGTCGGCGACGAACTCGTGCTCATGTATCTCGGTCACGAGGGTCGCCCATCGGCTCGCATGGCCGCACGTTATCGTCCGCCGCTGCATGGACTTCGACTCCCGTTCCCCGGTGGTCGTCCTGGCCGGCGGCACCGGTGGCGCGAAGCTCGCCCGCGGGATGTCCGACGTGGCCGGCGACGATCTCATCGTCATCGCCAACACCGGCGACGACGTCGAGATGTACGGCGCGTACGTCGCGCCGGACCCCGACCTCTGCACGTTCTGGCTGGCCGATCGCATCGACGAGCGCGGCTGGGGCCTGGACGGCGACACGTTCCACGTCATGGACGGGCTCCGCGAGCTCGGCGTCGAGATCTGGTTCAACCTCGGCGACCGCGACCTCGCCTACGGCGTCCGCCGCGCCGAGCTGCTGGCCGGCGGCGCGCGCCTGACCGAGGCGCTGCACGAGCTGACGCAGGCCCTCGGCGTCGGCGGCCGCGTGCTGCCGATGAGCGACGCGCCGGTGCGCACCAGCGTCCGCAGCGGCGACCGCTGGGTGCCGCTCCAGGAGTACCTGGTGCGCGAGCGCGCCGGCATCCCGATCGACGACGTGGCCTTCGACGGCGTCAGCGACGCCGCGCCCCCGCCCGAGGTCCTCGAGGCCCTGGCCGCCGCCCGGGCGATCGTCGTGGGACCCTCCAACCCCGTGATCTCGATCCGCCCGATCCTCGCCGTCCCCGGGATGGCCGACGCGCTGCGCGCCGCGACCGCTCCGGTGGTGGCCGTCTCCCCCATCGTCGGGGGCGAGGTCCTCAAGGGCCCGACCGCCGCGTTCCTGGCCTGGGCCGGGGTGACGCCCGACGCCGCCGGCGTCGCCGGCTACTACGGCGACCTGCTCGACGGGCTGGTCGCCGACGAGCGCCCCGCCGGCCTGCGCCTGCCGCTGCTGGAGACCGGCACGCTGATGAGCGACGCCGGCGCCCGCGCACGCGTCGCCGCCGAGGTCCTGGCGTTCGCCGAGGGGCTGGCCTGATGCCGCCGCTGCGCGCCCCAGCCGGCCGGACCGTCGCGGTCCTGCCCGTCAAGCGCTTCTCGGCCGCCAAGCAGCGGCTCGACGGCGACCTGTCGGACGGCACGCGCCGTGCACTGGCCGAGGCGATGGTCACCGACGTCCTGATCGCCCTGCGGCGGGCCAAGCGCGTCGACGAGGTGCTCGTCGTCTCCGGCGAGCACACCGCTGTCGCGCTCGCGGCGGGCTACGACGCCGCGGCCGTCATCGACGACCCCGACGATGCCGGCCACAGCTCCGCTGCGGTGCGCGGCGTCGCCGCGGCGCTGGAGCGCGGGGCCACGCGCGTGCTGCTGGTCCCCGGCGACTGCCCGGCGCTCGATCCCCTGGAGCTGGACGACCTGCTGAGCCATCCGATCGCCGGCCCCGAGGTCCTCGTCGTCCCCGACCGCCACGGCAGCGGCACCAACGCTCTGGTGCTCACGCCGCCCGACGTCCTGCGGCCCGCGTTCGGCCCCGGCAGCCGGGAGCGCCACGAGCAGCGCGCTCGCGAGGCCGGCGTCGCCGTCGAGTGCGTCAGCGTCAGCACGCTCGGGCTGGACGTCGACACGCTCGACGACCTCGAGGCGCTGCGCGCGGCGCTCGAGAACGTCCGCGGCGGCGCGTCGCACACCCGCGGCCTGCTCGCCCGGGTCGGGCGCGTCGGCGGACGATGATCACCGCCCAGGCCCTGCCGGGCGTGCCGGAGGTGTCCCCCGGCGCCGACCTCGCGGCGCTGTTGGGGACCGCCCGGGGCGACGGCGGCTTCGTGCCCGGGGAGGTCCTCGTGGTCGCCCACAAGGTGGTGTCCAAGGCCGAGGGCCGAGTCGTCGCGTTGTCGACCGTCGAGCCCTCACCGCGCGCGCTCGAGCTCGCCGCGGTGCTGGACAAGGACCCGCGCCACGTCGAGGTCGTCCTCCGCGAGAGCGCCGAGATCGTCCGCGCCGAGCGCGGCGTGCTCATCTCCCGCACCCGTCACGGCTTCGTGTGCGCCAACGCCGGCGTCGATGCCTCCAACGCCGCGAGCGCCGGCGAGCTGATCCTGCTGCCGGCCGACCCCGACGCCTCGGCCCGCGCCCTGCGCGCCGCCCTGCGGCGGGCGGGCGCCGGGTCGCCCGCGGTGATCATCGCCGACTCCTTCGGCCGCGCCTGGCGCAACGGCCAGTGCGACGTCGCGGTCGGGATCGCCGGCCTTGCGCCGCTGGAGGACTGGCGCGGGCGCACCGACGCCCACGGCCGCAAGCTGCGCGCGACGTGGATCGCGATCGCCGACCAGGCCGCGGCGGCCGCCGACCTGGCGCGCGGCGGCAAGGACGCCGGTG
>JAWVGD010000297.1:0-5171 GCA_033855515.1 Baekduia sp. | reverse complement strand
ACCGCTTCGACGGTCGCACGGTGACCCGCGCGCTGCTGGGGGCGTTCTGCGTCACGCTCGCCGGCCCGCCGCTGGCGCCGTCGCTGCCGCTGCTGTGCCTGGCGCTGGTGGTCTTCGGCGCCGCCGCCGGCATGGCCGACATCGCGATGAACACCCAAGGCTCGCTGATCGAGGAGTCCTCCGGGCGCCCGGTCATGTCCGGGCTGCACGGGATGTGGAGCGTGGGCGGGATCGCCGGCTCGGTCGGCGGCGTGCTCGCCGCCCACGCCGGCCTGGACGCGCGGATCCACCTCGGCGCCATGGCGGTCATCCTGCTGGTGGTCAGCCAGGTGGCGGGACGGAGGCTGCTGCGGGCGGCGCCGGCGGCGGCCGACGCCGATCATCCTGCCCCGGCGCTGGCATGGCCGACGCGCCCGGTGCTGCTCATCGGCCTGGTCGGGTTCTGCGCCGTCTTCGCCGAGGGCGCCACGGGGGATTGGTGTGCGGTCTACCTCCGCGACGTCGTCGGCGCCTCACCCGCGACGGCCGCCGCCGCCTACACGGGCTTCGCGTGCGCGATGGCCGCCGGACGGCTGACCGGCGACCGGATCGTGGGGCGCTTCGGGCCGGTGGGGACCGTCCGCGTGGGCGGTGCGACGGCGACCGCCGGCGCGCTGCTGGTCGTCGTGTCGCGCACGCCGCTGCTCGCCATCCCGGGCTTCGCGCTCATCGGGCTGGGCATCGCCGTCGTCGTCCCCCTGGCCTTCGCCGCGGGCGCGCGTGCGGTGCCGCACGCGGGGCAGGGCATCGCCGCCGTGGCGACGATCGCCTACGGGGCGGGGCTGGCCGCGCCGGGCGCGATCGGGGCGATCGCCCAGGCGTCGTCGCTGCCGGCGGCGTTCGTGGTCGTGGCGGTGCTCAGCACGCTGTTCGCGCTCGGGGCCGGGGCGCTCAGGCCGCCCCGTCCCGGCTGAACCACCATGCGCCCCGCCTCAGCGGCGCTCGGCCAGCAGCAGCGCCACGTCGTCGCGCAGGTCCGCGACGTCGACCAGGCGCGAGACGAGGTTCGCGCGCAGCGTGGGGAGATCCGCGGCGCCGGGGGCGGCCGCGAGCATGCGCTCCAGGCCGCGGTCGAGGCTCTCCTTGGGCCGTTCGATGAGCCCGTCGGTGTAGAGGACGACCCGATCGCCCGGCTCCAGGCGGGAGGCGTGCTCCTCGGCCGTGCCGCCCGGGACGCCGAGCACCACGCCGGCGATGCCTTCGATCAGGCGCGGCGCCGAGCCGTCGCCGGGCACCAGCAGCGGCGGTGGATGTCCCGCGCGGACGAGGCGCACGTTTCCGGTGGCGGCCTCGACGGCCATGATGCAGAGCGTCGCCATGCCGGTCAGCGCGGTGCCGAGCACCAGCTCGTTGAGGCGCCGGACGACCTCGGACAGCGCGAACCCCTCGTGGGCGTACACGCGCAGGCTGTGGCGCAGCTGCCCCGCCTGGGCGGCGGCCGCCACGCCGTGGCCGGCGATGTCGCCGATCACGAGCCAGGTCCAGCCGTCGCGCTCGATGACGTCGTACCAGTCGCCGCCGATGATGAGCTCCTTCTCGGCGGCGAGATGCCACGCGTCGAGCAGGAGGCGCTCGTTGCGGGGGAGGCGCTCGGGCAGCAGGCTCTGCTGCAGCGTGCGCGAGATCGTGCGCTCCCGGGCCAGCGCCTCGGCGCGCTCGCGCTGGGCGCGGCGCTCGGCGGTCACGTCGCTCAGCGTCATCACCATCTCGCCGGAGACCCGCAGCGCCGGGTCCGTCGGGATCGCGTCGAGCCGGACGCGCAGCGTGCGGCCGGCCAACGCGACCTCGCCGGCCTCGCCCGGGGCGCGCGCCGCCGCGTGCAGCGGGCCCGACAGCGCGTTCAGCGCGGAGCCGACAAGCGTGCCGGGGTCGACGCCGAACAGCGCGGCGAACGCGCGGTTGACGCGCTGGAGGACGAAGTCCTCGTCGATGACCGCGACCGCGTCGGTGATCGCGTCGAACGTCGTACGCCACTGCCGCGCCGCGGTGCGCACCTCGCTCTCGGCGCGCCGCGTGCGCAGCAGCGCCCGGGCGGTCGCTGCGAGCACCGGCGCCTCGATCGGCTGCGTGAGGTAGGCGTCGGCGCCGGTCTCCAGGCCCTCGACCTGGGCCTCGCTCTCCAGGAACGTGGCCGAGAGGAGGAGCACCGGGATGTGGCGGGTGCGGTCGTCCTCCTTCAGGCGCCGGCACGCCTCGAAGCCGTCGAGCCCGGGCATCTTGACGTCGAGGATCGCCAGGTCGGGCGGCTGCCGCACGGCCTGGTCCAGCGCCTGCTGGCCGTCGACGGCCTCGCGGACCGTGAATCCGGCGCGGCGCAGCATCGTCGCGATGACGTAGCGCCCGACGTCGTCGTCGTCGGCGAGGAGGATGTCGGCTTCGGCGGCCAAAGGGTGGGTCAGCGTGGATCGGTGGCGGTGGTGGTGACCTCGGCCAGCGCGGTCAGGAGCGCTGCGCGCGAGGTGCTCGACTTGTCCAGGATGACCGCCCCGTGCGCTTCCAGCGAGCGCCTCGCGGCGGCATCCAGCAGCCGCGACGTGTGCACCACGACCGGCAGCTGGTCGGCACCGTACCGTGCGCGCAGCCGGTCCAGGACCTGGATCCCGTCCATGTCGGGCATCGACAGGTCCAGCACCACGGCGACGGGCAGGCCCCGGTCGACGGCGGCCAGCGCGGCCTCGCCGCCGGCGGCCTCGGCCACGCGCCAGGCGCTGTCGCGCAGGTGGGTGCGCAGGACGTAGCGCGCGGCCTCGTCGTCGTCGACGACGAGCACCGCGCCCTCCGGGCTCGCGGGCTCCGGGCCCGCGTCGGGCGCCACGTAGGTCAGCGGCACGCGCACGGTGAAGGTCGTGCCGGCGCCGACCTTGCTGGCGACGGTCAGCCGGCCGCCCAGGAGCTCCACGAGCTTGCGCGACAGCGGCAGGCCCAGGCCCGTTCCGCGCGCCTCACGCTGGAGCTCGCCCGGGACTTGGACGAACTCGTCGAAGATCCGCTCCAGGTGCTCCTCGGCGATCCCGATGCCGGTGTCGGCGACCCGGAGGACGAGCTCGCCCCCTTCGGCCTCGGCGGAGACCACGACCTCGCCGCCGGGGGTGAACTTCACCGCGTTGCTGACGAGGTTGCGGACGACCTGGACGAGCTTGCCCTCGTCGGTGCGCAGCGGCGGCACGCCGGGGGCGGCGTCGAGGCGGAGGCTCAGGTCGCGCGACTCGGCCAGCGGGCGCAGCTGCGCCCGCAGCGCGGTGAGGAGCTCGGCGACCGACACCTCGGTGAGCTCGAGGTCCAGGCGCCCGGCCTCGATCTTGGCGATGTCGAGCAGGTCGCCGACGAGGCGCAGCTGGTCCTCGGCCATTCGGCGCACGAACGCCACCTGCGTGACCTGCTCGCCCTGCAGCGGGGGCAGGCCGTCCGCGAGCAGCTCGGTCAGGGCGATGATCGAGTTCAGCGGCGTGCGCAGCTCGTGGCTCATGTCGGCCAGGAAGCGCGACTTGCGCTCGTCGGACTCGCGCAGCTGCTCGGCGCGGTCGTCGAGCTCGGCGTACAGCGCGACGACGCCGCGGTTCGTGTCGTCGAGCTCGCGGTTGAGCGCGAGCAGCTCCTCCTGCCGGGCGCGGACCTCGCCGAGCGCCTGCAGCAGCTCCTCGTTCTGGCGCGTGATCTCGTCGTAGGGGTTGGCCGCGCGTCGCGCGGTGAGCTCCGCGCGCAGCGTCCGGTCGTCGGGCGCCGCTGCTTCCCCGGCGGCGGGCGCCGGCAGCCGCTTGGCGCACGTCACGCGCGTGCCGCGCCCGGCGTCGGACGTGATCGTGAAGTCGTCCATCAGCTGGCGCACGCCGGCCAGCCCGCGGCCGAGGCCGGTGCCTGAGCGAAACCGCCCCGAGAGGACCGCGTCGAGGTCGGCGATGCCGGGCCCGTCGTCGGCGACCTCGATGTGCAGCGCCTCCGCGTCGCGGGCGAACGTGACCCGGCCACCGTGGGCGTAGCGGTGGGCGTTGCGCGCCAGCTCGGAGACGGCGGTGGCGATCCGGGTCTGGTCCTGGCGGTCGAAGCCCAGCAGCTCGGCGACGTCGCGGGCGCGGCGGCGGGCCAGGACGACGCCTTCGTCGTCGCGCAGCTCCACGCGCGCCAGCGCACCCGGGACCGGCGCCTGCGTCATCGGCCGTCGTCCTCGTCCTTGCGCGGCCGGCGCGCGACGACGACGCCGACGTCGTCGCGGGCGCGCTCGCCGTCGCGGATGAGCAGCGACGCGATGACCAGCGGGTCGCGGCGCTGCAGGCCCGGATGGGCCGCCAGGTCCCAGCCCGTGTGCAGCCCGTCGGAGTGCAGGACGACCAGGCCCCCGGGCGGCACCTCGTAGTCGTAGGCCTGGACGCGCGCCACGCGATGGCCGAGCGTCCCGTTCATCGACGACAGCGAGCGCGCGCCGTCCCCGTGGACGATGGCGGCGGCGATGTTCCCGATCCCGGCGAAGCGCAGCGCGCCCGAGGCGCGGTCCAGCCGCGCGATCGCCGCCGCCGCGCCGCGGGTGGGGCGCAGCGCGTCGTGCATGCGCTCCAGCAGGACCTCAGGAGCGAGGTCGCCGCGGAGCTCCCGGACCGCCGCGACCGCCGCGCGCGACGCCTCGGGTCCGTGGCCGAGGCCGTCGGCCAGCAGGACGGTGACGACCGCGCCGTCGACCGCGTGGCCCCAGGCGTCGCCGCAGGCGTCCTCGCCGGCGAGCGCCAGCGTCAGGCCATCGACGTCCGGCGGCGGCTGGGCCGCGACGCCCATTCGCGCGACCAGGACGCTCCCGGCGCCCGGGGTGCTCTGGAGGTCGAAGGTCGACGACAGGCGGCCGATCGCGCCCAGGCCGTTTCCCGCGCCGCCCGCCGTGGAGAACCCGTCGCGCAGCGACCGCACGACGTCGCCCAGGCCCGGTCCGCGGTCCCACGCGACGGCGTCCACGGCGCCGGCCGCGACCGGGCTGCGCCGCAGGATGATCTCGCCGCCGCCGGCGTGGCGCAGCAGGTTCGTGGCCAGCTCGGTGACGACGATCGCCACCTCGCCGCGGGCCTGCTCGCCGAGGCCGACGTCCTCGGCGAGGCGCTCGGCGGCGCGGCGGGCGGGGGCCACGCCTGACGGGTCGTCGACGCGGAGCC
>JAWVGD010000296.1:0-13330 GCA_033855515.1 Baekduia sp. | reverse complement strand
CCCGAGGAGCTGCGCGGCACCTACGCCGGGCTCGCCTCCGACGAGATGGTGTCCTACCTCAAGGACCTCGGCGTGACGGCGGTCGAGCTGCTGCCGGTGCACCACATCGCCGACGAGTCCTTCCTGCACGACCACGGCCTGACCAACTACTGGGGCTACTCGACGGTCGGCTACCTCGCGCCACACTCCCCGTACGCGGCCAACCGCGACGCCGGCGAGAACCTCAAGGAGTTCAAGGGCATGGTGAAGGCCCTGCACCGCGCGGGGCTGGAGGTCATCCTCGACGTCGTCTACAACCACACGGCCGAGGGCAACCACCTCGGTCCCATGTTGTCGTTCAAGGGCGTCGACAACGCGGCGTACTACCGGCTGAGCCCGGAGGACCCGCACTTCTACATGGACTTCACCGGCACCGGCAACACGCTCAACGCCGTGAGCCCCGCCGTCCTGCGGATGATCATGGACTCGCTGCGCTACTTCGTCCTGGAGTGCCACGTCGACGGCTTCCGCTTCGACCTCGCCAGCACGCTGGCGCGGCAGTTCTACGACGTGGACCGCCTCGGGTCGTTCTTCGACACGATCCACCAGGACCCCGTCCTGTCGCAGGTCAAGCTCATCGCCGAGCCGTGGGACGTCGGCCCGGGCGGCTACCAGGTCGGCAACTTCCCGGTGCTGTGGAGCGAGTGGAACGGCATGTACCGCGACACGATGCGCGACTTCTGGCGCGGTGCGGCCACGATCGCTGAGTTCGCGTCGCGGTTCACCGGCTCCAGCGACCTGTACGGCGACGATGGCCGCAGCCCGTTCGCGTCCATCAACTTCATCACCGCCCACGACGGCTTCACGCTGCGTGACCTCGTCTCCTACAACGACAAGCACAACGAGGCCAACCAGGAGGGCAACCGCGACGGGACCGACGACAACCGGTCCTGGAACTGCGGGGTCGAGGGGGAGACCGACGACGCCGACATCCTGAAGCTGCGCGCCCGCCAGCAGCGCAACCACCTCACGACGCTGATGCTCAGCCAGGGCGTCCCGATGCTGCTGGGCGGCGACGAGCTGTGCCGCACCCAGTACGGCAACAACAACGGCTGGTGCCAGGACAACGAGATCTCCTGGTACCAGTGGAAGATCGGCGAGGACGGCAGCCAGCTCATGGAGTTCACGCGCCGGCTCATCGCGCTGCGCCGCGGCGAGCCCGTGTTCCGCCGCGAGCATTTCCTCGCCGGCGAGCAGTCCGAGCCGGGCCTGCCGGACGTCTGGTGGTTCCGCCTCGACGGGCGCCGCATGACCCGGCGCGACTGGGAGAACCCCGACCATCGCGCGCTCGGCGTCTTCCTGAACGGCAAGGCCACCGGGGCCCGCGACCGGCACGGCATCCCGATCGAGGGCGACTCGTTCCTGCTGCTGTTCAACGCTCACCACGAGGATGCCGTCTTCAAGCTGCCGGCCGCTCGCTTCGGCGCGCGCTGGACGGTCGAGCTGACGACCGCCGCGCCCGAGATCGAGCCGGGGGCCCAGGACTACCGCGCTCGCCGCGACTGCTACGTGACGTCGCGGTCGATCACGGTCCTGCGGAGGGCGTCGTGAGCGGCGCGCCGCCGCGGGCGCCGTTCCGGGCGACCTACCGTCTCCAGCTCGGCACCGACCTGGACTTCGCGGCAGCGCGCGCGCTGGTTCCGTACCTCGCCGACCTGGGGGCGTCGCACGTCTACCTCTCACCGTCGTTCCAGGCCCGGCCGGGCTCGACGCATGGCTACGACGTCATCGACCCCGGCAAGGTCAGCGACGACCTCGGCGGGGAGGAGGGGCTGCGCGCGCTGGCCGAGACCGCCCACGAGCACGGCATGGGCATCGTGCTGGACATCGTCCCCAACCACATGGCCGCCGACGACGGCAACCGCTACTGGAACGACGAGGAGCTCCGCCGGCGGTTCTTCGACGTCGATCCGGTCAGCGGCCGCCACCGCCGCTTCTTCGACATCGACGAGCTCGCCGGGGTGCGGATGGAGGACCCCGAGGTCTTCGCCGCCACGCACGCCCTGGCGCTGCGCCTGGTCGAGGAGGGCGTGGTCGACGGGCTGCGCATCGACCACCCCGACGGCCTGACCAACCCGCTGCAGTACCTGCAGCGCCTGCGCGACGGCGGCGCCGACCACGTCTGGGTCGAGAAGATCCTCGACCCCGCTGAAGACCTCCGCGCCGGCTGGCCCGTCGAGGGCACCGTCGGCTACGAGTTCGCCAATGACGTCGCGGCGCTCTTCGTCGACCCCGCCGCGGAGGCGACGCTGACCGAGTTGTACGGATCGCTCACCGGCGACGAGCGGCCCTTCGGCGACTACGCCGCCGAGGCCAAGCTCGAGCAGGCCACGACGACGTTCACGCCCGAGGTCGAGCGGCTGCGCCGCCTGTGGCCCGAGGTGCTTGACCTGGAGGCCGCGCTGTCGGCGCTGCCCGTCTACCGCACCTACGTCGAGCCCGACACCGGGCGCGTCGAGGCCGCCGACCGCCAGGCGCTGGCCGAGGCCGAGCACCACGGGCTGCCCGCCGCGATCCGGCGCGTGCTCGTCCTCGACGACGCCTCGGTGCCGGCGGAGTTCGTCTGGCGCTTCCAGCAGACGACGCCGCCGGTGATGGCCAAGGGCGTCGAGGACACCGCCTTCTACCGCTACGTCCGCCTGCTGGCGCTCAACGAGGTCGGTGGCGACCCGAGCCGCTTCGGGATCTCGGTCGACACGTTCCACGAGGGCAACGCAAAGCGCCCGACCCACAACCTGCTCGTGTCCTCCACCCACGACACGAAGCGCTCCGGCGACGTCCGCGCGCGGCTGTGCGCGCTGACGGCGATCCCCGACGAATGGGCCGGCGCCGTGCGCTCCTGGTTCGACGTCAACGCCCCGTTGAAGACCGAGACGGCCCCGACGCCGGCCGAGGAGCTGCTGATCTACCAGACGCTCGTCGGCGCCTGGCCGATCGAAGCCGACCGGCTCGAGGCCTATCTGGAGAAGGCCCTCCGTGAGGCGAAGGTGTCGTCGAACTGGATCGCGCCCGACCTCGAGCACGAGGCGGCCGTCAAGCGGTTTGCCGTCGACCTGCTCGACCACGGCCCCTTCCGCTACGGCTTCGACGCGGTGGCTGCCCGGGTCGCCGAACTGGGTGCGCGCGTCGCGCTGGCCCAGACGCTGCTGAAGCTCACGGTGCCGGGCCTGCCCGACGTCTACCAGGGCGACGAGCTGTGGGCGTTCTCGCTCGTCGATCCCGACAACCGGCGGCCGGTCGACTGGGACGGGCGCCGCGAGGCGCTGGCCGCGCTGCGCGACGGCGCCCCGCCGACGGGCGAGACGGCGAAGCTCCACCTCGTGTCCGCGGCGCTCGACCTCCGTCGCCGCCGCCCCGAGGCGTTCACCGGGGACTACACCGCGGTGCCGGCAGGCGACGACGTGGTCGCGTTCCTGCGCGGGGGCGACGTGCTCGTGGCCGTCGCGGTGCGCGACGGGGCGACGGGCGCCGACGGCTGGACGCTGCCGGCGGCGGCCGCGGGCCGTTGGCGCGACGTCCTCTCGGGCGAGGAGTTCGACCTGCCCGACGGCGGGACGCTCGCAGGTGTCCTGGGCCCCGAGGGCCGGGCGCTCCTGGAGCGCGCCGGCTGACCGGAGAGCCGCGGTGACGCGCCGGCCCGGCGCCTGCGGCGGCGCGTCCTTGCCACCCGGCCAATACCATCTGCGCCGGTGCCGATCCGCGTCCTGGTGGTCTCGTGGGAGTACCCGCCGATCGTCGAGGGCGGGCTCGCGCGGGCTGTCCGCAAGCTCAGCGAGGCGCTCGTCGCCGACGAGGACGTCGAGGTCCACGTCCTCACCCGCGCCGGCGAGCACGGGCCCTTGGACGAGGTGCGCCACGGCGTGCACGTGCACCGCGTCCGCGAGCCGCACTACCCGAGCGCCCTGCCGGAGTTCGTGCAGTGGGTCGGGCGGATGAACCACGACCTCCTCGAGCGCGGCCGCGCGCTGGCCGAGGAGCACGCCTTCGATCTCGTCCACGGACACGACTGGCTCGTGGCCATCGCGGCCAAGCGGCTCGCCGACCGCATCGGCTGCCCGCTGGTGACCACGGTCCACGCGACCGAGCACGGGCGCCACCAGGGCTGGGTCCACAAGTCTCCGCAGTCAGACATCCACCGCACGGAGCGCTGGATGGTCCACGTCGCCGACCAGGTCTTCGTCTGCTCGCACTACATGCGCGGGCACGTCGCCGACGTCTTCGGCATCGCCGAGGAGCGCGTGACCGTCACGCCGAACGGCATCGACCCCGGCGACCTGCAGCCGGTCCAGGACCTCGCCGCGCTCCGTGCCCGCTTCGCCGCGCCCGAGGAGAAGCTCGTGCTGCTGGTGGGCCGCCTCGTGTACGAGAAGGGCTTCCAGCACGCGCTGGAGGCGCTCGCCGGACGTGACGGCGTGATCGCGCGCGTCGGTGGCGTCCGCTTCCTCGTCGCCGGCTCGGGCACCCACGAGTGGGAGCTCAAGGACCAGGCGCGCCGCCTCGGGCTCACCGACCACGGCACGTTCATGGGCTGGATCGGCGACGACGTGCTGCATTCGCTCTACCGGATCGCCGACCTCACCGTCGTGCCGTCGATCTACGAGCCGTTCGGCCTCGTGGCGCTGGAGGCGATGGCCTCGGGGTGCCCGTGCATCGTCGCCGACACCGGTGGCCTGCGCGAGGTCGTCCCGAACTCGCGCGTCGGCCTGCGGTTCACCGCCAGCGACTCGCGGGCGCTGGGCCGGATGGTCGAGCGCGTGCTGACCGACGACGCGCTGCGCGACCGCCTGGTGGCCGAGGCCTCCGAGCACGTGCTGCGCTTCGACTGGGCCGACGTGGCCCGCCAGACGCACGCGGCCTACGCGGCGCTGCTGCGCACGGCGCCCGTCCGGGCGCGCTGACGCCGGTCCCCGTGGGGCCGGAACGCTCGCTCAGCCCAGGCGGCGAGTCAACTTCGTCGGGGTGACCTGCCGGTTGCCCCGGAGGTCGACGCCGACCAGGGAGAACGTCTGCGTGCCCTTGCGCAGGTGCGGCGTGACGACGCGCATCGTCGTCGGGCTGGTGGACACGGCCGGGAGGCTGCGGGCGATCGTCCGCGTGCACCCGTGGCGCTTGCGGCCCGTGCCGCAGGTCGCGCGGTAGGCGGTGCTCACCCGCGCCTGGAGGCCGGAGACGCCGGAGCTGGGAGCCGGATCGACGACCTTGACGTCGAGCACGCAGACGGTGCGCCCGCAGCGGACCTTCGTGATCCGCGCGACGGGCGGGGTGGTGTCCAGCGGCGGCGTCGCGCCGCCGGCCGGCTGCGGGGTCGCGGCGGCAGACGGGTCCGGGGTGGCCATCCCCGCCCCAGGGGCCGCCGGCCCGGGGGCCGGGATGGCGACCTCGGCCGAGGCGGCCTCCCGCTCGAGCGTCAGGGCCGTCGCGGTCACGACGCAGCGCACGGAGGTCCCGGCCAGCGCGGGGGTCACAGGCAGGGCCTGGCTGCGGGCCAGCAGCGTGCCGTCGGCCTTCTCGAACCGGAAGGCGTAGGACTTCGCGCCGGACCAGGCGCCGGGCTGGCAGAAGAGCGAGGAGCCGACGACGGGGGCACCGAGGATGCTCGGCGCGGTGGTCGGCACCGGCGCGGCCTCGTCGTGGCCGACGCCGCGGTCGACGAGGAACTGGTGGATCGCCGGTTGCGCGACGCGCGCGAAGACGGTCGGGAAGCCCGCCAGGCCGCACCCGCCGGTCGCGCTGACGATGCCGACCAGCTGCGGGACGCCGCCAACGGTCTCGACGAGCGGTCCGCCGCTGTCGCCCTGGCAGACGCCTTCGCTCGTCTGGCCGCCGGCGCAGAGATGGAACGCCGGCGTGTAGTCGCGATAGATCGTGCAGCCGGCGCTGGGCGCGATGTGCAGGTCCTTGAGGAGGTCCGACACGTCGTCGGTGTTCGGGCTCGTGTCGGCCGGCCGCTGCTGGGTCGTGCCCCAGCCGCTGACGACGAGGTCGGTCCCGGGGAGCGGCGCCGTGCCGGCGGCGGCGAGGTCGATCGGCGCGATGCCCGTCCCGCTCAGCGGCGTGGCGAGCGTCAGCACGGCGGCGTCGTGGGTGATCCTGGCCGGGTCGTAGTCGGGGTCGATGGCCACGGCGGTGACCGCCGCATGCGGTGCGCCGTTGACCTGGTTGAGGTCGATGACCCCGCCGAAGACGTCGGTGACCCGCGGGTCGACGACGGTGCCGCTCTCCTCGTCGTAGACGCAGTGCGCCGCGGTGGCGACGTGGGTGCTGTCCAGCAGCGAGCCGCCGCAGAGCTTGTCGCCGGGGAGGACGAGCACCTGGTAGGGGATCTCGCCCGCGCTCGCGAAGCCGCCGCCGACGATCTGCGCCGACGGCGCGCCGGCGCGCGCGGAGGAGGCGATGAGGAGCACGGCGAGGAGCGCGAGCGCGGGCGCGAGGACACGGCGCATATGGGTGGGTCAACGGCAGGACCTCAGGCCAACTTGAGCGGACACGGGCGTGTCTGGCCGGCCGGCGGCCGCGTGCAACGCAAAACGCATAATCCCGACTGAGTTTGTGTAGAATCCCGGGCGTGACCCGCACCGCGGCGGCCGTCGACGTCCACCAGCACCTCTGGCCCGAGGAGTTCATCTCCGCGCTGTCCGCCCGTGCCGAGGCGCCCACCGTGTGCCGCGACGGGCGCGGGTGGCTCGTTCGCGTCCCGGGCGAGCCCGACAGCCCGTTCGGCCCCGCCACGCACGACGCGCCGATCCGCGCCGGCGCGCTACGGGCCACGGGCCTGGACCGCGCTCTGGTCTGCATGTCGACGCCGCTGGGCATCGAGGCGCTCCCCGAAGACGAAGCGCGACCGTTGCTGGACGCGTGGCACGACGGGGTCTTCGCCCTCGGCCACCCATTCGGCGTGTGGGGCGCGCTGCCCGTCCACGGCGCGCTGGCGGCCGACGTCGACGCGCTCCTGAACCGCGGCGCCGTCGGCCTGTCGCTGCCGGCGGCGCTTCTGGCCACGCCCGCCCGGCTCGACGCCGCCGGGCCCGTGCTCGCACGGCTGGCCCAACGGAACGCACCGCTGCTCGTCCACCCCGGACCGATCGGCAAGCCCGGGCCGGGCGCCGGCGACCTCGCCTCGTGGTGGCCGGCGCTCACGTCCTACGTCGCCGACATGCACGCGGCCTGGCACGCGTTCGCAGTGCGCGGCGCGCCCGGCCGCTCCGCGCACCCGACGCTGCGGGTCTGCTTCGCCATGCTCGCCGGGCTCGCGCCGCTGCACGCCGAGCGCCTCGCGGCACGGGGCGGCCCCGCCGGCGCGGTCCTCGATCCCCACCTCTTCTACGACACGTCGTCCTACGGGCCGCGGGCGATCGCCGCGATGGCCGCCGTCGTGGGCCTCGACCAGCTCGTCACCGGCTCCGACCGTCCCGTGGTCGATCCGCCGCTGCGGCCGCCGCTCGGAGAACGGGCGGCCGTTCTCACCGCCACCACCAACGTCCACCGCCTGCTGAAGGGGACCAGCGCATGATCCGCCGCCCGCATCACGACCGCGACCTGTCGCGCGCCGAGCTGGAGCTCGCCGCCGTCGACCTCCTACAGCGCCGCGAGGAGTGGCAGGAGCACGTCGTCCACGACCCGTCCGGCGCGCGGACCTACCACCAGCTCGCGCTCGACGACCACATCGAGGCGTGGCTGATCTGCTGGAGCGACGGCAACGACACGGGCTTCCACGACCACGACCTGTCGCAGGGCGCCGTCGGCGTCGCCGACGGCCACGTGCGTGAGGAGACGCTGGCGCTCGGCGGCGATCCCGTGGTCCGCGAGGTCGGCCCCGGCGGCGTGTTCTCCTTCGAGGCGACCGACATCCACCGCGTGCTGCACATCGGCGCCGAGACGGCGGTGACGCTGCACCTCTACTCGCCGCCGCTGCGGCGCATGGGCTCCTACGAGGTCCTGGAGGACGGCCGCCTGGCCCGTCGCTCGATCCCGGCCGGGCAGGAGCTCGCGCCGGCGCCGGGCCGCGATCTCGCAGGTGCCCCGACCGGGTGATTGAATCCGGTCCATGGCGGACCGGCGCGTGGACCATTTGCTGATCGGCGGCGGGATCGCCTCGGCGACCTGCGCCCAGGCGCTGCGTGCGGAGGGGGCGACCGGCTCGATCCTGCTGGTCGGGCGCGAGCTCGATCCGCCCTATCACCGGCCGCCGATCACCAAGGGCTACCTCGGCGGCGCCGAGGCCAAGGCCGACACGCTGATCGACGTGCCCGGCGACGTGGAGGTGCTGACGCGCACGTCGGTCATGGCGCTGGATCCGGCGGCCCGGACGGTCACGCTGTCGACCAAGGAGGCCATCGAGTACGACACCGCGCTGCTGGCGACCGGCGCGATGGTGCGCCGCCTGGCTGTCGACGGCGCGCAGCTGGAGGGCATCCACTACCTCCGGGCCCTGGGCAACGCGGATGCGCTGCGCCGCGACGCCGAGGGCGCCGAGGACGTCGTGTGCGTCGGCGGGTCCTACATCGGCTGCGAGGTCGCGGCGACGCTCGCGGCGCAGGGCCACCGCGTCACGGTCGTCCTGCAGGAGGAGGAACCCCTGGAGCGCGGTTTCGGCCTGCAGGTCGGGGCCTGGGTGCGCGGCCGGCTCGAGGCCCACGGCGTGACGGTGCTCGCCGGCGTGGAGGTCGAGCGCTTCGAGGGCGAGGGGGAGGACGCCGAGCGCGTCGCGCGCATCGTCCTCGCCGGCGGCCGCGCGCTGCCGGCCGACCTCGTCGTCTGCGGCGTCGGCGCGCTGCCCGACGTCATGCTCGCCCGCAAGTCCGGGCTGGAGCTCGGGCCGCTGGGCGGCGTGCGCACCGACGCCCGGCTGGCCGTCGCCGGCGTCGAGGGCCTCTACGCGGCCGGCGACATGTGCGAGTACGACAGCCCGGTGCACGGGCGCGTCGTGCGCATCGAGCACGAGGAGGTCGCCGCGGCGCACGGGCGCACGGTCGCGCGCAACATGCTGGGCGCCGGCGTCGAGCACACCGAGGTGCCGTACTTCTGGAGCGACCTGGCCGACTGGGCGACGCTCGAGTACGTCGGCCCGGCAGAGGGCTGGGACGAGGAGGTCGTCGACGGCGACCCGGAGTCCGGGGCGTTCGCGGTCTGGTACCTGCGGGACGGGCGCGTCGCGGCGATGCTCCGCGCGGGCGGCCACGGCGACCTGGAGCGCGCGAAGGCGCTCATCGCGGGCGGCGAGTCCGTCGACGCGGACGCGCTCGCCGATTAGACGACCTTCGTGTCCTCGCCGCCCTCGAGGTACTCGAGGTTGTCCTGGTGCTCACCGGCCGACTGCGCGAGCGCGAAGCCGATGAGCCCGTGCAGGAGCAGCGGGAAGATCACGAAGAAGACGACGACGAGGCCGAAGGTGGCCTTGAAGGCGCTCAGGGCGAGGATGACCGACATGCGGCCCGAATCCTACCGCGGCTGCGGGCACCCGCGCGGTGCGACGGAGCCGTTCCGGGGCGGCAGCCGGATGACGCGCTGGCCGATGTTGTTGTCCTCGTGCTCCTCGATGATGTCGTCGAGGGGATCGGCGCGGTGCACGAAGGCGAAGCAGCCCGTGAGGTGGGTGATGCTGATCCAGTTCTCGTGGTAGGTCGAGGGGTAGACGTCGGCCCAGCCGGGGGAGACGCCGAGGCGCAGATCCTGCCGGCCGCTGTCCTGGCTGCAGGCCGGGTAGATCCGCCGCCTGGGCGTCCGCGGCCAGTTGCGGACGCGCTGGAGGTCGCGGAAGCAGTAGGACAGCTTCGGCCCGGTGCGCACCATCGTGCCGCGGGTGCCGTCGGCGTTCAGCGTCCAGAGCTCGAAGCGGGCCGCGCGCCAGTACTTCCAGTAGTGGCCCTGGCCGGGGATCGCCTTGAAGTAGACCCAGCCCGCCTCCGGGAAGGACAACGGCTTCCCGGTCTGATCCCGGACCACCTGGTAGGCCGGCGCGAACCGGGAGGCCACGCCGTGGTGATCGGCGCGGAGCTCCAGCGGCCCCTGGCCGACGTTGACGATGTGGTTGGTCGCCAGCAGGCGCACGACGTTCCCGACGCGCCGGACGTGCAGGTCCGCCGGCGGCGTCATGCGCAGGTCGGGGCACTTCAGCGCCAGGAACGGGTCGTGACAGGGGTTCGTGTCGAGCGACGGATCCACCGCATCCTGCTGGCCGCCGGCGGGGGCGGGCGCCAGCACGGCGGCGGCGCCGAGGCCGGCGACGAGCAGCACGGAGAGGAGGCGACGGACCCAAGGCATCCGGCGGCAGTCTGCCCGATGGCGCGCGGTCAGCCGCGCGCCGGTGCGCCGAGTCGGCTGAGGAAGCCCAGCGTCCGGCGCCATGCGTCTTCGGACTCCTCGGCGAACTCCTCCTGCTTGCGGTCGAAGAAGGAGTGCGGCGCGCCCGGGTAGACGACGATCTCGTGCGGTGCGCCGGAGCGTTCGAGGTTCTCCTCGAAGGTCTGGCGGTCCGCGGCGGGGATGCCCTCGTCGGCTCCGCCGAACAGCGCGAGCACGGGGACGCGGGTGGCGATCGCCTCGTCCTTGGGTGAGGGGATCCCGAGCCGCTCGCCGTTGAGCCCGCCGTAGAAGCCGACGGCGGCGTCGATCGGCAGGTCGGGGTTCGTGGCGGCCAGGAACGACTGCGCGCCGCCGAAGCAGAAGCCGACGGTCGCGAAGGCCCCTGCGGCTCCGCGCTCGCGCGGGAGGTCGATCGCCGCGGCGATGTCGGCCTGGATCTGCTCGGGCGTCGTGGCGCGGACGTGATCCCAATAGTCCCAGTCGTTCTCGCGCTCGCCGGAGTCGGCGAGCCCGGCCGTGCGGCCGAAGTAGTCGATCGCCACGGCGTGGTGGCCCGCGGCCGCGAAGCGCTCGGCCAGCTCGACGTAGAAGCGGTAGAGGCCGCGGATGTCGGGCAGGATCACGACGGCCGGGTCCTGCGGCTGCGACGACAGGGCCAGCGCGGCCGAGAAGCGCGTGCCGTCGGCGGAGGTCAGCTCGACGGTCTCGGCCGCCGCGCCACCGCCCACGCGGGGCAGGACGAGGTCGGCGGGCAGATCGGGCGGGAGAGCGTCGTGGTCGAAGCACATGGTCAACGGAGCCTGCCCCTGGCAGGATCGCGCCATGCACGTCCTGGCGCTCGGCTTCGGTCTCGGATTCGTGGTCGCCGCGGCGATCGGGCCGATTTCGCTCTTGTGCATCCGCACGGTGCTGCGCGGGGCGCTCGGCGCGGGGATCGCGATCGGCGCGGGCGCGGCGACGATCGACGCGCTGTACGCCCTCCTCGGTGCGCTCGGCGCGGGGCAACTGCTGGCGATCGACCCGCTGCGGGTCGCCCTGGGGCTCGTCGGGGCGGCGGTGCTGGTGCTGCTCGGCGCGCGGACGCTGTGGTCGGCGTTCCGGGTGCGGCTGGGCGGGGAGAGCGACGAGGAGGTCGCCTCGCCCTGGCGCGCGTATGCGACGTCGGTGGCGGCGACGGCGTCCAACCCGACCACGATCCTGTCCTGGGCCGCGGTGTTCGCGGCGGCGTCGACCGCGTCGGCGGTCGACGGGACGGGCGCGACGCTCCTGCTCGTCGCGGGCGTCGGCTGCGGGACGCTGACCTGGTTCACGTCGCTGTCGCTGGTCCTGGCGGCGATCCGCCGGCGGGCCGGCGAGCGGCTCCTGCGCGTGGTCGACATCGGTTCCGGCGCGGGGCTGATGGTGTTCGGGGGCGTCCTGGGGATCCGCTCGGCGCGCGACGCGTAGCGCCCGCGCGGGCGGGCGAACCGGGCCTACGGGGCCTTGCCGTCCTGCGCCGCCGCCATGAGCAGCAGGCCACCGTCGATCACGGAGGACGCGCCGCTGGGCGAGCAGGACGGCGGTGGCGCGGCCGATGCCGGAGTCGGCGCCGGTGACGATGGCGGTGGGCGTGCGCTCACCTTGCCCGGTGGGTGCGCCGCCGTACCCATCGCGGTCGGCTTCTCCGACCTACGCGGTAGGATTAGGACCGATGATCTTCACGACGAAGGCGGAGTACGGCGTTCGGCTCCTCGTCGAGCTGGGCCGCCAGCACGACGCCGCCGGAGCCTCGGGTGGGCGGGGGCCGACGCGGGGGCCGACGTCGCTGAAGGCGATCGCCGAGGCCGAGGAGCTGCCGCTCGCCTACCTCGAGCGGATCGTCGCCCTGTTGAAGAAGGCCGGCCTCGTCGAGGCCACCCGCGGGGCGCACGGGGGCTACCGCCTCACGCGCCAGCCCGCGGAGATCCACATGGACGAGGTCGTCCTCGCGCTCGAAGGGGTCGTCGCACCGATGACGTGCTTCGTGGCCGAGGAGGGCGCGCCCGTCAGCGGCCGCGTCGTCTGCAACCACGAGGCCGACAGCGGCCACGGGTGCGCCACCAAGCTGCTCTGGACGCGTGTCCAGGGCGGCGTCGTCAAGGCGCTGGCCCAGACGACGCTCGCCGAGCTGGTCGCCTTCTCGAACCGCCCCCAGCAGCACCAGACCGCAACCGCCGTGCGCGACGCCGCCGCGGTGGCCTGATCCTGACCCGAACCAGAGAAACGAAGACCGACACTCCTATGGCCGCCGATCTCGAGATCCGCAACCTTCATGTCCAGGCCGGGGACAAGCAGATCCTCAAGGGCCTGGACCTCACCGTCAACAAGGGCGAGATCCACGCCCTGATGGGCCCCAACGGCTCCGGCAAGTCCACGCTCGCCAACGCGATCATGGGCCACCCCGGGCTTGAAGTCACCGAGGGCCAGATCCTCTTCCACGGCGAGGACATCACCGAGGCCGATCCGGACGAGCGCGCCCGCGCCGGCCTGTTCATGGCCTTTCAGTACCCCGTCGCGATCCCCGGCGTGACGATCACGAAGTACCTCCGCATGGTCATGAATGCTCACCGTGAGGCGCGCGGCGAGGACGAGATCTCGCTGAAGGACTTCCGCAAGACCGTCGAGGCCGCGATGGAGCTGACGAACGTCCCGCGCGAGTTCGTCGCCCGCTACCTCAACGACGGGTTCTCCGGCGGCGAGAAGAAGCGCCTGGAGACCCTGCAGCTCGCGCTGCAGAGGCCGTCGATGGCGATCCTCGACGAGACCGACTCGGGCCTGGACATCGACGCGCTCAACGTCGTCGCCAACGGCGTGAACACGATCGCCAAGGGCTCCGACACGGGCGTCCTGATCATCACCCACTACCAGCGGATCCTGCACCTCGTCCGGCCCGACCGCGTGTCGATCCTGTCCGCCGGGCGCGTCATCCACGAGGGCGGCCCGGAGCTGGTCGACCGCCTCGAAGCAGAGG
>JAWVGD010000295.1:0-14811 GCA_033855515.1 Baekduia sp. | reverse complement strand
GACCTTGGTCCCGGGCTTGTCGTCGTAGAAGACGCCGTGGACCGTGCCGTCGCCGTTGCTGAGCCATCCGACGACCCGGTCGGTCGTCTCGGCGATGGCGCCGACCGGCTGAGCGGGCGAGCCCGATCCGCCCACCCCCGTGCCGACGTTGAGCACGTCGGTCTTCAGGATCCCGGCGAGCGCGCCGCCGCCGGTCGTCCCGGCGGTTGCGACGCCCTCGCCCTTGCCATTGAGGTCGATGCGCGGCGTCTCGGCGCTCTGGCCGCCCCACCCGAGGCCGTCGAAGACGACGGGCGGCTCGGTGCGCGAGCCGCGCAACCGCACGCCGATCGCGCGCGCGGTCTGGCCGGTGCCGTCGGCGAAGCGCTGGCGGAACGTCACCCACGCGAAGCTCGAGTCGTCCTCGATGTCGACCGAGGGCACGTCGGCGACGCCCCCGGCGTGGCCCTCGAGCTCGGGAAGCGTCAGGTCCTGCACGGCGGTGGAGATGTTCGTGCCGAACAGGCGCCGCGCGTAGACATGGCCCGCCTCGCCCCACGTCGCAACGCCGGTGCCGTCGGCGGCGATCGCGACGCGCGCGCGGGCGTCACCGGCGCCCGCAGCGTGGGTAGGGTCGGCGTTCAGCGGCGCGGGGATGCCCGTGAAGCCTGCCGTCGTCCGGTCCATCCGCGCCGCGAAGACGCTGCCGCCGACCGAGTAGGTGGCGTATGCCGCGCCGTTGAACGACATGTCGACCGACGGGTCAGACGCGCCCGAGGCCAGCAGTTGCGGGGCGCCCCAGCCGGTGGCGCCGGACGCGCGGACGGCCGCGAAGGAGGAGCCGCCGGCGATGAAGACGACGACGAGGCGGCCACCGTCCGACGCGGCCACCACGGGCTGCGACCCGGCCGCGTCGATGCCGGCGTCGAGGCGCTCGGGCGGCTGGTAGGTGCCGTCCACGAGGCGGGAGACGAAGATGTGGTCGATCCCGGCGTCGCGCTTGACGTAGGTGACCGCGCCGGTGCCGTCGCGGGCGATGTCCAGGTCCCCGACCGAGCGGATGTCGGCGCTCGGACCGTCGATGGCTTCGCCGGCGAAGAACGCGGCGTGGGCGACGCCGGTCGGGACGAGCGCGGCGAGGGTCGTGACGATGAAGGCCAGGCGGCGGCGCATGGGCTGCGGAGCTGCTCCTGAGAGGGGACGGGGACTGAGCGACGGTCGTGTCGGGGAAACCGGCGCCGCCGCGGAAGTTACGGTGCGCGCCCGACGGTCGTCATCCCGGGACCGGAACCCGGGCAGTCTCGCAGCCGCGCCCGCCCCATACGCCGGGCGCGGGCATGCTCGCGGTAGCGTCGTGGGATGGCCGACGCCTACCTCGTCCTGTTCGTCGCCGACCCCGCCGACGACGGCCACGCCGACGCGCTGCGCACCGCCGCGCGGGCGATCCCGGGCGCCGGGTTCTTCGACGATCCGGCCGGCGGCGACGAGCGCACGGTCGGGACGTACCTGCGCACCGACGAGCTCGTCGAGGGCGCCGCGCTCATGCTCGCCGTGGCGCGCGTCTCCGAGGCGCTCGCGGCCCGCATCGAGGTGCAGTTCCGCGAGGAGATCCTCGGCTACCTCGTCGACGGGCGCCCGGATGCGGCGCTGGCCGCCGCCCTCCCTGTGGGGGACATCCCCGACTCGCCGTAGGGTCATCCCGGATGGTGCGCGCCGCCGATCGGCGCGATGTTGGTCCCATGTCCGAGACCCCCTCCTCCCCCGACCCCCAGGGCGCCCCCGGCCCGACCGACGCGGCCGCCGCCGGCGAGGCGCCCACGACCCAAAGCCCGGCCCAGGGCTCCGCGCCGGAGCCGCCCCGCCCCGACGCCCCGCGGCGCTTCCTGCGCAGCCGCGACGACCGCGTGCTGGGCGGTGTCTGCGGCGGCCTGGGGCGGTACTTCAACGTCGACCCGCTGATCATCCGGATCGCCGCGGTGGCGTTCATCTTCGTCGGTGGCTTCGCCGTCATCGCGTACATCGCCGCGCTCCTGCTCGTCCCCGAGGACGACGGCACCGGGCATCCCGTGCCCGGCAAGCCCGGTCGCCTCTCGACCATCGTCGGCGCGGTCGTCATCGTCCTGGCCGGCGTGGCCCTCCTCGACGGTCACTGGGGCTTCGGCTTCGGCTGGGCCTTCGGGGCGCTCGTGCCGACCGTCCTGATCGTCACCGTGCTGGCGATCGCCGGCCAGCGCCTGCTGGCCAACCGCGGCGAGCACCGGCCGACCGCCGCGCGGATCGCCGGCGCGGCACTCGTGCTGAGCGCCATCGCCGCCGGCGCGGTCGTCGCCGCAGCGGGCTCCGCGGTGGCCACCGCCGCGGGCGCAGGGGTCGCGATCGCCGCGGTCGTGATCGCGCTCGGCGTGCTCATGGTGATCCTGGCCTTCCGCGACCACCGCGCCCTCTGGCTCGCACTCCCCGCGCTCGTCCTCGCGGTCCCGGCCGGCGTCGTGTCCGCCGCGGGCGTCGACACCAGCAACGGCGTCGGCAGCCGCAACTACCACCCGGCGTCGATCGGCGACGTCCGTCCCGGCGGCTACGAGCTGGGCGTCGGCGAGCTCGTCATCGACCTGCGCAACGCGCAGTGGCCGAAGGACGCCACGGCGCATCTCAAGGTCGACGTCGGCACCGGCCACGCGCTCGTCCTCGTCCCCCGCGACGTCTGCGTGCAGGCCACGACCCACGCCGGCCTGGGCTACATCAACGTGCTCGGCGACGAGCAGGGCGGCGCCGACGTCAACCACCAGGACGGCACCGTCGCACGCACGACGGGCCGCCGGCTGGTCCTCGACGGCGACGTCGGCATCGGCGCCCTGGAGATCCGCCACGAGCGCACCGGCAACCCCCACGACATCAATGTGCACGGCCCGGACTCGATCACCACCGACCTCGCGGCCGCGGGCTGCGCCGGGGCACGGGCGTGAGTCGTCCGGACCTCGCGACCCTGATCTCCGGCCTGTCCGTCCTGGCGCTCGGAACCGTGCTCCTCCTCGATCAAGTGGGCCAGCTGAACCTCGACTTCGGCTCGCTGGCCCCGGTCGTCCTGTGCGTCGTCGGGCTCGTCCTGCTCGTCGGCGGACTGGCGCGGCGCGACGGCGCGTGATCGCGTTGTGGCCAGCCGCCATGATCTGCCTGTGAGCGTCACCGCTCCCAAGCCCGTCCCGGCCCCCGCGCCGGCCCACCAGCGCCCGCGACTGCACCGCGATCTCGATCGCAAGCTCGTCGCGGGCGTCTGCGCGGGCATCGCGCGCTCGCTCGGCATCGACCCGCTGATCGTGCGGATCGTGATCGTCGTGGCGACGATCGCGCCGGGCGTCGGACTGCCGATCTACATCGCCGGCTGGCTGCTGATGCCGACCGCCGCCGGTGAGCCGCCGGTCGCCGCGCGGCTGCGGGCGAGCCCCGGCAGCTTCCAGATCGCCGCCGGCGTCGCCTGCCTCACGCTCGGCGGCCTGCTGACCGTCCGCGAGCTCGGCCTCTGGTGGAGCGACGCGATCGTCTGGCCGTTCGTGCTCGCGGTCTTGGGCGCCGCGGTGCTGTGGCGCCAGATCGCCTCGAAGCGCGCGGGACCGGAGCCGACGCGCACGCCGCGCGGGACGACCGCGCCCGCCACCGGCACCGTCGCCGCGCCCGGCGACGTCACGACCCCGGCCGTCGTGGCCGCGGGCGCGGGCCTGCCAGGAGCGGGCGAGCCGGCACCGAGCGCCGCCGGCGGCGCCGCGCCGGCGGTGCCCGAGCGCCCGCCGCTGGGCGCCGCGCTGCCGGAGCGCCTGCGCGCCGTCTACAAGGGCGGCTTCGGCGTGGCGCTCGTCGTCGGCGCCGGCCTGCTGTTCCTGCAGGCCAACGGCGCGCTGTCGGGCGCCCGCGACCTCGTGCTGGCGTTCGTCGTCGTCGCGCTCGGGCTCGGCCTCATCCTCGCGCCGTTCTGGCTGCGGCTCGCCCGCGGCCTGGCGGAGGAGCGCTCCGAGCGCATCCGCTCCCAGGAGCGCGCCGAGGTCGCCGCGCACCTGCACGACTCGGTCCTGCAGACGCTCGCGCTCGTCCAGAAGCGCGCCGGGGATCCGCGCGCGGTCGCCACGCTCGCCCGCCGCCAGGAGCGCGAGCTGCGCATGTGGCTCTCGGGCGGCCCCGAGGCACGGCCCGACGAGCGGCTGGCCGACGCGCTGCGCGCCGCCGCCGCCGAGATCGAGGAGGCGCACGGCACGCCCATCGAGGTCGTCACCGTCGGTGACCGCGACCTCGACGACGCGGCGCGCGCGCTCGTTGCCGCCGCGCGCGAGGCGCTCGCCAACGCGGTGCGCCACGCCGAGAGCGCGGAGCCGATCGCGCTCTACGCCGAGATGACCGCCCAGCGCACCGAGGTCTTCGTGCGCGACCGCGGCAAGGGCTTTGACCCGCAGGCGCTGCCGGAGGACCGGCGCGGCGTGCGGGAGTCGATCGTGGGCCGGATGGCCCGCCACGGCGGCCGCGCCGTCGTGCACAGCACGCCCGGACAGGGCACGGAAGTGGAGCTGGTCCTGGATGACTGAATCGCTGCCGCGGGTCGTGCTGGTCGACGATCACGCGCTGTTTCGCGCCGGGGTGCGCGCCGAGCTCGAGGGCCTGGCCGAGATCGTCGGCGAGGCCGGCGACGTCGAGAGCGCCGTACGCGAGATCGCCGCGCGCGAACCCGACGTCGTCCTGCTCGACGTGCACCTCCCGGGCGGTGGCGGCGTGGAGATCCTCCGGCGCCTCGCGCTGGAGGTGCCGGCCGCGCGCTGCCTGGCGCTGTCGGTCTCCGACGATCCCGAGGACGTCATCGCGGTCATCCGCGCCGGCGCGCGCGGGTATGTGACCAAGACGATCTCGGCGACCGAGCTGGCCGACGCGATCCGGCGCGTGCACGACGACGACGCGGTGTTCTCGCCGCGGCTGGCGGGCTTCGTCCTGGACGCCTTCGCGGGCGGCGGAGGCGGCGGGAGCACGGGCGCGCCGGCCGCCGGCGCCGGCGACCCGGAGCTCGACCAGCTCACGCCGCGCGAGCGCGAGGTGTTGCGCCACATCGCACGGGGCTACCTGTACAAGGAGATCGCCCAGCGCCTGGGGATCTCGGTCAAGACCGTGGAGGCGCACGTGAGCGCCGTGCTCCGCAAGCTCCAGCTGTCCAGCCGCCACGAGCTGAGCCGCTGGGCGGTGGAGCGACGGCTCATCGACTGAACCGACTAGGTTTCGGGGCTGCTCATGCCCCGGACCTACCTCCTCACCGGCTTCCCCGGCTTCCTCGCCGGGCGGCTCGTCCCGCGGCTGCTGGCCGACGACGGGGAGGCGCGCATCGTCGCGCTGGTCGAGCCGCGGATGGTCCAGCGCGCCCGCGAGCTGGCGCCCGACGGCGTCGAGATCCAGCCCGGCGACATCACCGATCCGAAGCTCGGGCTCGACGCGCGCACGTACGAGCGCCTGGCCGGCGAGGTCGTTCGCGTGTTCCACCTCGCCGCGGTCTACGACCTGGCGGTCGGGGCCGAGCTGGCCGAGCGCGTCAACGTCCAGGGCACGCAGCACGTGATCGACCTCTGCCGGCGCGCGGAGCGGCTCGAGCGCCATCACTACATCTCGACCGCGTACGTCGCCGGCCAGCGTTCCGGGTTGATCCTCGAGGAGGACCTGGCCGCCGGACAGACGTTCAAGAACTTCTACGAGTCCACGAAGTTCGCCGCCGAGGTGCTCGTGCGGGCCTCGATGGACGAGGTCCCGACGACGATCTACCGCCCGGCGATCGTCGTCGGCGACTCGCAGACCGGCGAGACCCAGAAGTTCGACGGCCCGTACTACCTCCTGCGCTCGATGTCGGGCCCGCTGGGCTCGCTGCTGCAGGTCGGCCGCGGCGACGCGCCGTTCAACGTCGTGCCCGTCGACTTCGTGGTCTCCGCGATCGCCGCCGGCGCCCGCGACGAGGAGGCCGTCGGCCACACGCTGCACCTCGTCGACCCCGAGCCGGTGTCCTCACATGAGCTCGCGCGCCTGCTGGCGGTGGAGTACACCGGCCGCGAGCCGAAGCTGCCGCTGCCGGCCGGCGTGGTGGACCGCTCGCTGAAGTACGCCCCGGTGCGCAAGCTGTTCGGCGGCACGCCGCGCCAGTCGATCGTCTACCTGAATCACCCCGTGCGCTTCGACACGGCCCAGGCCGCCGAGGTCCTCGGCCGCAACGGCCTCCGCTGCCCGGGCTTCGCCGAGTACGCCGCCGCGATGGTGCGGTTCTTCGTCGCCCACAAGGACGACGACGCGTACCGGCCGGCGCACGAGCGGTAGGGACGCCGTGGGCGCCCCGCCCGGCAGGGCCGCCCCTACGGCGCCCGCAGACCGTCGATCAGGAACTCGATGAACCGATCGGCCAGCACCGGCGTCCGGCCCTGAGCCCCGATGACGGCGCCCGCCGCGCACATGAGCGCGGGCACGTCGTCGATCGTGAACGTCTCGCGCATCGTGCCCTCGGCCTTGGCCCGCTCGATGAGCTCGCCGACGACACCGGACAGGATCAGGCGCTCCTCCTCGGCGCGCTCCAGCGCCGCGCCCTCGCTGGCCCACGAGATGCGCTGCTGCAGCGTGACGTCCTGGGCCATCGCCGCGAACGACTCGCGCAGGAAGCCCTCGAAGGCCGTCCACCCGTCGGGCTCCTGCGCCCACCGGCGGGCGACCTCGGCGTGGTGGCAGAACTTCGCGGCGAGCAGCTCGCCGACCAGCGCGGCCTTCGTCGGGAAGTGGCGGTAGACGGTCCCGACCCCGACGTTCGCGCGACGGGCGACGTCGTCCATCTGGGTCGCCTGGCCGAGCTCGGCGAACAGCTCACGGGCCGCGTCGACGATCCGCTCTCGGTTGCGGCGGGCGTCGGCGCGCTGGGGCTTTGGCTCCGTGGAGCTCACGCGGACCACTGTAGCGCCGGGGGTTGACAACCGGAACCGTGTCTCCGTATGGTTGATCGGGAAGCGGAATCACCTCTCCACATCCCGGATCCCGGAGGATCTCCCCCTTGCCTCCCTCCTCTCCCCAGAGCATCAACAAGTGGCTGGCCCTCGCGCTGCTGGCCACCGCGCAGTTCGTCATCGTCCTCGACGCGTCCATCGTGAACGTCGCGCTGCCGTCGATCGGCAAGGACCTCAACTTCAAGCAGGACAACCTCTCGTGGGTGGTCAACGCCTACACGTTGATCTTCGGCGGCTTCCTGCTGCTCGGCGGCCGGCTGGCCGACCTCCTCGGCCGGCGGCGGCTGTTCATGGCCGGGCTGATCCTGTTCGCCGCCGCATCGCTGGCCGGCGGCCTCGCCCAGAGCGAGATGTGGCTCATCATCGCCCGCGCCGTGCAGGGGCTGGGCGCCGCGCTCGTCTCCCCCGCCGCGCTGAGCATCGTGACGACCACGTTCCGCGAGGGCTCCGAGCGCAACACGGCGCTCGGCGTCTGGGGCGCCGTGGCCGGCTCGGGCGGCGCCGCCGGCGTCCTGCTCGGCGGCATGCTCACCGAGTGGGCCGGCTGGCAGTGGGTGCTGTTCGTCAACGTGCCGATCGGCCTGATCGCCGCCGCGCTGGCCCCGCGCCTGCTCGGCGAGAGCCGCGACGTGGACCGCGTCCGGCACTTCGACGCGGCCGGCGCGGTGACCGTCACCGCCGGCCTGGCGATCGGCGTCTACGCGCTCGTCGACGCCAACAACGCCGGCTGGACGTCGACCCAGACGCTGGGCCTCGGCGCGGCCTCGCTGGTGTTGCTGGCCGCCTTCACCGCGATCGAGCTGCGCTCGCCGTATCCGCTGGTCCCGTTCTCGATCTTCCGGCTGCGGACCCTGCGCGGCTCGAACGTCGTGGGCCTGCTGGTCGGCATGTCGCTGTTCTCGATGTTCTTCTTCATCTCGCTCTACCTGCAGCAGGTGCTGCACTACAGCGCGCTGAAGGCCGGCTTCTCCTACCTGCCGCTGGCGTTGTTCATCATCTTCTCGGCCGGACTCGCGTCCCAGCTCGTGACGCGACTGGGCTTCAAGCCCACGCTCATCACCGGGCTGCTGTTCGTGGCCGCCGGGCTGTTGTGGTTCGCGCAGGTCTCGCCGGGCGGCAGCTACCTCGGTGACGTCCTGTTCCCGTCGCTGCTGGCGGCGATCGGCCTCGGCCTGTCGTTCGTGCCGATGACCATCGGCGCGGTGACCGGGACCGCGCCCGACGAGGCGGGGCTCGCGTCCGGGCTCATCAACACGTCGCAGCAGGTCGGCGGCGCGCTGGGCCTCGCGATCCTGTCGGCGATCGCCAACAGCCGGACCGGCAGCGTCATCTCGGGAGGTGAGCACAACCCGGCCGCCGCCCTGACCGAGGGCTTCCAGACGGCCTTCATGGTCGGCGCCGGCTTCGCCCTGCTGGCCGCGCTCTTGGCCGCCGTGCTCATCTCCTCGGCCGACAGCCGGGAGCAGGTCGAGGCGGCGCGGCGCGGCGAGGCCGCCCCGGTCGCGGCCTGAGCGCACCGAGCGCGCCGCGAGGCGCAACGAGCTTGCGGAGCCCTCTGCCGAGGGGGCGCCGCAATTGGCGGGGGTGGGCGCGTGGTGGCGCCGCCCCCGCCGTTCTTTCCCGGCCGGGCAGGCCGCGGCCAGCCGCGCGAGCAGCTCGTCGAGGCGCTCGTAGGTCTCGTTGGCGCCCTTCTCCATGCCCGAGCTGAGCATGCCGTCGCGCTCCTCCGGGGTGTGGAAGAGCGAGGTGGTCGTGACCTTCGTGCGGTCGCCGAGGTCCTCGAAGACGGCGGTCTCGACGGCCACGTGGCCCGGCATGCCTTCCCACTCGAAGGTCTGCACGATCCGCTCGGGCGCCGTCACCTCGCGATAGGTCCCGCGAAAGCCGGTGACGTCGCCGCCGGCGTCGTCGATCGTGAACCGCCAGCCGCCGCCGGGCCGGACGTCCATGTGGTCGACGACGGTGGTCCGGCCCCGCGGACCCCACCACTCGGGGATGAGCTCCGGGTCGATGAAGGTGGCGAACACGCGCTCGCGCGGCGCGTTGAACACCCGCTCGATGCGGATCTCGCGGTCCGTCGGCGTCGTGATCGTGGCGGCGACCGCCTGGTCCTGTTGCCTGGTCATTGCGGCGTTCCCTTCTGTCGTTCGAGCAGCTCCCCGAACCGGTCGAGGCGCTCGTCCAGCATCTGCCGATAGGCCTGCGTCCACTGCTCCACGTCCTCGAGACGCCCCGGGCCGAGCGAGCAGCGGCGCGCCCGTCCCACCTTCTCGGTGGTGACGAGCTTCGCGTCCTCGAGCACCTGCACGTGCTTCTTCATGCCGGTGAGCGAGATCGCGAACGGCTCGGCGAGCTCGGTGATCGTGGCGCCGCCGCGACCGAGGCGCTCGAGCACGGCCCGGCGCGTCGGATCGGCCAGCGCGGCGAATGTCCGGTCGATCGGCTGATACTGAACCATTAGGTTCAGTGTAGCGGGGCCGGCACACGGGCGCAAGCCCCGTCGCGTCTCGCCGCTGAGGATTCGGCCGAACCTGACCGTCGCCTGAACGATCGGCCGCGCAACAGGCGTTGACCATCCGATCTTGAGGTGGGCGTGAGGTGGCGCGACGACCGTACGCGGGCGGCGCTCCGGCGCCGGTCCGGACTGACCCTTCCCCGCCGCGGCGCGCCGCCGCCTCACACAAGGACATCATGTTGCGTCTGCCTACTCGCCGGGGCTCCGGCAGGGAGCCCCTTGCGGCCAAGGTCCCCGAGATCACGGTGCTGTTCTGGATCATCAAGGTCCTCACCACCGGGATGGGCGAAGCCGCCTCGGACTTCCTGGGCAAGGTCAGCATCCCGCTGGCCGGCGCCGTCGGCATCCTCGGATTCGTGGTCGCGCTGCGGCTGCAGCTGCGCACCCCCGAGTACCGCGCCCCGGTCTACTGGTCGGCCGTGCTGATGGTGGCGGTCTTCGGCACGATGGCCGCGGATGGCGTCCACGTCGGCGCCGGCCTCCCCTACTCGCTGACGACGGTGTTCTACGCCGTCGTCGTCGCCGCGATCTTCTCCTACTGGCATCGCAGCGAGGGCACGCTGTCGATCCACAGCATCACGACCCGGCGGCGCGAGATCTTGTACTGGTCGGCCGTGCTGGCCACGTTCGCCCTGGGCACGGCGGCCGGCGACCTGACCGCGATCCAGCTCCACCTGGGGTACTTCGAGTCGGGCCTGCTCTTCGCCGCCGTCATCGCCGTTCCGGCGCTGGCGTGGTGGCGCGGGTGGCTGAACCCGATCGGGGCGTTCTGGGCCGCCTACGTCGTCACGCGGCCCCTGGGGGCCTCGTTCGCCGACTGGCTCGGCAAGCCGGCCCACCACAGCGGGCTGGGCCTCGGCGACGGCATGGTCACCGGCCTGGGCCTGCTCCTGTTCGTCGCCCTGGTCGCCTACACCGCGGTGACCAAGCGCGACATCCAGCGCCCCGCGGGCGAGCGGTCCCATCCCCACCGTCACCTGCCGCACCTGCACCTCGACGGCCCGGGAATGCGCCCGCAGGCCGCCGAGGAGTAGGCCGCGGTGCCGGCTCAGCTCTCGGCCAGGACGCGCGCCTTCTCGCTGGCGAACTCGGCGTCGCTGAGCGCGCCGGAGGCGTGCAGGGCGGCGAGCCGCTCGAGCCGGCCGATCGGGTCGCCGGCGGCGGGCGCGCCCGTCGGCATGGTCATGGGCGCGCCGTAGACCATCGCGTTCTGGCCGAACTGCGCGCGCAGCGCGTCGCCCATCGCCTGCCGATCGCCGGGATGCTCGGCCTTGGTCTCGCGGATCGTCGACATCAGGCCACCGAGGTCCAGCCCGGTCTTGGCCGACATCGCGGCCATGACCCCGGCCTCGGAGTTCTCGAGCGTGATGGTCCCGTGGTCCTCGGGGTCGTAGCGGACCGAGATCGTGGCGCCGACGGCGGGGACGCCGAGCTGTGGGTACCGGAAGCGCTCGTGGACCTCGAAGGTCGGCTGGCCCTCGGGCTCGACGCGCAGGCGGGTCTTCAACACCACCTCGGTGTCGGCCACGATCGAGTCGTTGCCGTTGGTGACCGCCATCCCGCGGTCGGAGATCTCCAGGACGACCGCGGGTGCGACCACCCCTTGGGACTCGAGCTTCTTGCGGGCGCGACGTGAGGGCTTTCCGAGCATGCGCCGATCATCGGCGACGATCGCGCGTTGCGCAGTGTCGCGATCGTCTCAACCGCGCGCCGCGTCGCGCGCTACTGCACCGAAAGCGTCGCGTGCATGCCCGCCGCCTCGTGGCCGGGCAGCGAGCAATACAGCGTGTAGGTCCCGGCAGGCAGCGTGCCGTCGGTGTCCCTGACGCCGCCGAACGGGTCGGTGAGACCGATCGCCAGGACGTCGGCGCCGCCGGCGGCCGGGCGGACATGGAGGTCGTGGGCATCCTCGCCGCGGTTGACGAGCTGGAGGATCAGCGCGCCGGCCGCGAGGGCCGGGCGCGAGAGTTGCAGCGAGAACTCGCGCGTGGTGGCCTGCAGGCGGGCGGCGACCGGCGCGCCGGGCGCCCCGATCGGCGGCGTCGGGACCCCCGGCGCCGGCACGGCCGCAGGCACCCCCGGCGTCGCGCCGGCCGACGGCCCCGGGAGGACCGGGGCGGCGCCGGGCACCGAGGCGCCGGCCGGCGTCGTCACGGGTGGGGCCGCCGTGGCCGCCGGCGCCTTCTTCGCGGGCGTGGTCCTGACCTTCACGCACACCTTGCGCCGCTTGGTCTTCCTGGTGGCCTTGACGACGTGGCAGCGGACCTTGGTCGTCGCCTTCTTCGTGGTCGTGCTCGTGACCGGTCCTGCCTGGGCCACGCCTGCCGGCGCCCCCGCACCGAGCACGAGCGCCAGCCCGGCCCACAGCCCGACGACCGCCCGGCCCATCATCTCACCAGCACCGGCCGGGCCAGCGACCCCGCGCCCGGGATGACCTGCGCGGCGTCGATGCCCATCCACTGCTCCAGCAGCGAGCAGTACATGGAGCGGAAGTCGCTGGTGGCGCGCAGGTTGCTCGAGGCGTCCAGCGTCGCCAGCCCCGGGAACTCGCCGACCATCTGGCCCATGGCGCGCGTGCCGATGACGAACGCGCAACCCGCGGCGCCGTGGTCGGTGCCCGAGCCGTTCTCCTTCGGGCGGCGGCCGAACTCCGACCAGAGCTGGATCAGGACGCGATCGGCGAGTCCCCGCGCCTCGAGGTCGCGCTGGAAGGCCAACAGCGCGTCGACGGTCTGCTTGAGGTTGGTGGCCAGCCCGTTGGCCTGGTCGGAGTGCGTGTCGTAGCTGCCGACGCCCTGGACGGCGACGCAGCGGATCGGGAGGCCCGCCGCCAGCATCGCGCCGAGCGCCGCCAGGCGGGCGGGCAGATCGCCGCCGGCCGTCGGGTACGTCACCGGGCTGGTGTATCCGGGGCTGCCGTCGGCGGTCACGAAGGCGCCGAGCGAGCGGCGCACGCCGTCGGCCTGGCGCACCACGGCGCGGGCCTGCGCCAGCGCGTCGGAGCCGCCGGTCGCCGCGCCGAGCCGGCCGAAGGCCGCCATCATGGGCGCCGCGACGGGGTCGCCGACCCATGCGGCGGGAAAGGAGTAGTCCGAGGGCTTGGAGATCGCCGACACCGGCACGCGCGACGACGCCAGCGACGGCGCGAGGCTCGCGTCGAGGGCCAGGCCCTGCAGCGGGTTGTCGGGGTCGCCGACCACGTCGAGGTAGCGGCCCATCCATCCGAGGTTCGCCCGTGCGTCGAGCGCGCCGACCTCCCAGTAGTGGCGGCTGGTGAAGTGCGACTGGTCGGGATGGTCGTAGCCGACGGCGGGGAAGACCGACACCTTGCCCTCGGCGTGCAGCGTCGCCAGGCCGGCGGCCGACGGGTGCCACATCAGGCGGTTGTCCTCGGCGAACGTCGTCCCGTCGCCGGCGTTGAGCGCCAGCGTCGGGCGGAGCGTCGTGTAGCGGCCGTCGCCGACCGGAGCGAGGATCGACATCGAGTCGGCGCCGCCGGGCAGGAAGACGTTGACGAGCACCGGCGTGCCGCCGAGCGGCCCGGCCGCCTGGGCCACGCCGGCCTCGAGCTGGTCGATGCCGAGCCTGGAGGCGCCGTAGACCGACAGCGCCAGCCCCGCCCCACGCAGCAGCAGCGAGCGGCGGTTCAGCCCCGTGCCCGCGGGCTCGGGCATGCCGGGCTCGATCTCGGGCAGGCCGCGGCCGGCGCGCGCGGCGGTCGCGCGCAGAAGCTCGGAGCGGTTGAAGTCGTTGCAGGAGCAGGCGTCGTACATGTCGAGGTACGGTCAGCTGACCTGAAGATCGGGAGCGGTGACGATGAGCATCCGCAGCGCGTTCTGGCGCATGGCCCGATGTGGGCCTCTGTTCCATGTCGGCGCCGAGAGCGAGACCGATGAGGCCGCGAAGTCCGCGATGACCTTCTGGGTCTCCGCCGAGACCGCCGGGTTGCCGATCGCGGCCATCGCGCGGGTGACCGCCGTGGCGGCGTCCTCGAGCGCGTCATAGCCCGGCGTTCCCCATGGGTTGACGGCCAGCTTCTGCAAGGCGTAGTGCGCGGTGAGCCAGCGACCGCGGAGGGTCGAGGTGTCGAGCCAGCGCGTGTCGTCCCAGCCTGCGACGTTGGGCGGATAGAACAGCCGCTGGCCCGTGTAGGAGGCCAGCCAGGCCCAAGCGCCGGTGTCGATCCCGCGCCCGACGGACCGCAGCAGGCCGGCGGTGTAGACGACCGGCGGGATGACCATGTCGGGGCCGTCGTAGAAGTCCGGGTGCTGCAGGATCGCCTCGACGACCGGCCGGATCTGGCGCCCCGACGACAGGTAGACACCCTGCAGCGACGCGAGCGTCGCGTCGTCGGGCGCGGTCGGGATGAAGTAGGACCACAGCTTGGTGCAGAAGAACGACGCGTGCAGCGGATGGGTCACGCACAGGCGCACCGCGTCGGTCCAGGCGAAGTTCCCCGTCTGGCCGAAGACCGTCTTGCTGGTGTTGTCGTGCCGGGTGGCGTCGTAGCGGAAGTTGTAGTTGCCGAGCTCCGAGGACCAGTCGTTGCGGAAGCCGGTCAGGGCGCGGGCCATCTCGCGCACGTCGGACTCGGTGTAGGCCCCGCGGTCGGCGCCGAGCGAGAACAGCTCCATCATCTCGCGGGCGTAGTTCTCGTTGGGGTTCCACTTGTTGTTGGAGGTCCCGTTGAGCCACAGGAGCATCGCCGGGTCGCTGCTGACCGACGTGAAGAGGTCGTCGAACGAGCCCAGGCCCTTCTCGCGGAAGAGCTGGATCTGGTCGAGCATCAGCTGCTGAGAGCCGACGCCGTCGTTGGACGTCGCGAACCAGTCGTGCCAGATCAACGCCATCCGCTCGACCAGCGGCTGATCGCTGCGGATCATCCGGTCCAGCCAGGAGAGGTGGTCGTGGCCCCAGGCGTCGGCGGGCGCCAGCGGCCGGCCCTCGTCGTCGTGGGGCTCGGGGCCGTCGAGGTTGGCGGCACCGCTGGGCCGGGTGAGGCTGTGGACGGCGGTGCTCATGTCCTGCCCGGCGAGCTGGGCGGCCTGACCCCGCGCCGGCCCGAAGCCGGTGCGCCACAGCAGCCGCTCCATGTGGCTCTCGCCCAGCGGCGTGGTGAACGCCGGGACCGGGCCGTCGTCGGGCAGCGGCGGTGTGGCCGAAGCGGTGACCTCGGGAGCGGGCGGCTTCTGGCCGATGGCGGCGGGCTTGCTGATCGTCGCAGCCGGCCTCTTGACGGCGGCCTTCGGCTTGACGGGCGTGCAGACCTTCACCTTCTTCCTGCGCGTGTGCCCCTTGACCTTGACCTTCTTGACGACCCAC
>JAWVGD010000294.1:0-6785 GCA_033855515.1 Baekduia sp. | reverse complement strand
ACTTCGTCCACCCCGACGACCGCGCGCGGACCGTTGAGGCGATGGGGATCCTCGAGCGCGGCGAGAAGTTGGTCCAGTTCGAGAACCGGTACATGTGCAGTGACGGTTCCGCGAGGTGGTTGCAGTGGAGCACCCAGCCGATGCCGGACGAGGGGCTCCTGTACGCCGCCGCCCGCGACGTGACCGACCGCCGGCGTGCCGCCGACGAGCTGCACGAGAGCCAGCGGATGGTCGAAGCAAGTCGCGACGAACTGCGCCTGCTCGCCGACGAGCAGGCGGCGCTGCGGCGCGTAGCGACGCTGGTCGCGCAGGGCGTCGCCGCCACCGAGGTCTTCGATGCCGTTGCCGCCGAGATGTGCGAGCTCCTCGGCGCCGATTCCACGCACCTGTTGCGCTACGAGCCGGACGGCACAGCCACGGTCGTTGCGGTCAACGGCGACCCCGGCGTGGAGATGGCGGCGGGGACGCGCATGGCGCTCGCGGGCGGGTACGCGGCCTCCAGAAGTGCGCCGGACTGCCCCGCCGCGCTTCATCAGCTCGGCCTGGGCTCGGAGCTCGGAGCTCCGATCGTCGTCGAGGGCCGCCCATGGGGCCTGATGGTCGCCGCCTGGACGCAGCAGCAGCCGGGGGCGGCCGGCGCCGAGGCCCGCATGGCGCAGTTCACGGAGCTCATGGCGACGGCGATCGCCAACGGCGAAGCGCGCACGGAGGTGGCGGCGTCGCGGGGGCGGATCGTGGCCGCGGCCGACCAGGAGCGCCGTCGGGTCGTCCGGGATCTCCACGACGGCGCGCAACAGCGGCTCGTGCACACCGTCATCACGCTCAAGCTGGCACACCGCGCCCTGCGGAACGGCGACGACCACCTTCCCGCTCTGCTGACCGAGGCGCTCGACCACGCGCAGCGGGCGACGGACGAGGTGCGCGAGCTCGCCCACGGCATCCTCCCGGCGTCCCTCGCCCTGGGCGGCTTGCGCGCGGGCGTGGACGCCCTGACGTCGCAGATGCCGGTGCCGGTGGAGACGGACGTGTCCGTGGGCCGCCTGGCTCCCGTGGTCGAGGCGACCGTGTACTTCGTCGTCGCCGAGGCGCTGACCAACGTCGCCAAGCACGCGGGGGCGGCCCACGCCGCGGTGACCGCCCGCGTCGTGGACGGAGCACTCGAGGTCCAGGTGCGCGACGACGGCGTCGGAGGCGCCCGGGCCGGGGGCAGCGGCCTCCTGGGTCTCCGGGACCGGCTAGCCGCGCTCGACGGGCGGCTCCGGGTCGAGAGCCCTGCCGACGGCGGCACTCTCGTCGCCGCATACATTCCGCTCTCACGCGCACGGGCAGAGGCTCGACGATGAGCGAAGTTCGTCGACCCCGGCGAGAGACCCGGCACGCGGAACACGCCACGCAGGCGCGAAAAAGCCGCCCGGTGCAGGCGGCTTTCGTAACGGGAGCGACGGGACTCGAACCCGCGACCTCCGGCGTGACAGGCCGGCGCTCTAACCAACTGAGCTACGCCCCCGAGCAGGTCGGGACGACAATTATGGCAGCCCTCCCGCCGCGGCTGTCGCGTGGTCCTCGGAAGTCCTGGCTGGCCGGCCAGGTAACCGGTACGCTCACGACCCATGGCCCCCGCCGTCGTCGCCCCGCCGCCCCCGGAGCACGCGACGCCGTGGCGGCGCATCCGCAGCGACCTGCGCATCGAGCGCGCCGCCACGGTGCCGTTCCCGCCCGGCGACACGTCGTTCTCGATGGCCCGGACCATGCGCTTCACGCGCGACCCGCTGCGCCTGCTGCTGGAGGCCTACGAGCGGTACGGCCCCGTCTTCACGCAACGGATCTTCCATCACAACGTGGTGTTCATGCTCGGTCCGGAGGCCAACCACCACCTGCTGGTCTCCCACGCGGCGAACTTCACCTGGCGCGACGGCCACTACAGCGACCTCATCCCCCTGCTGGGCGACGGCATGCTCGCCATCGACGGCCCGTTTCACCGGCTGTCGCGCAAGGCGATGCTGCCGATGTTCCATCGGGATCGCATCGCCGCCTCGCAGGAGCTGATGGTCGGCGAGGTCGACGCCGCGCTGGCGGGCTGGCACGACGGGATGCGCCTGGACCTGTACCACTGGACGCGTGAGCTGGCGCTGCGGATCGCCATGCGCGCGCTGTTCGGCATCGACCCCGAGCGCACGCGCGGGCGCGTCGATGCGTCGGCCGAGTTCGAGACCGCGCTGAGCTTCTGGTCCAAGGACTACATCCTGCAGATCCTCCGCGGGCCCGGGTCGCCGTGGAGCCGCATGGTCGCCGCCCGCAAGCGCCTCGACACCATCATCTACGGCGAGATCGCGCGGCGCCGCGCCACCGGCGACCTCGGCGACGACCTCCTCTCGCTGCTGCTGGAGACCCAGGACGGCGACGGGCTGGCGCTGACCGACAAGGACATCCGCGACGAGGTCATGACCCTGCTCTTCGCGGGCCACGACACGACCACGTCGACCGTCGCCTTCCTCTTCTACGAGCTGTCGCGCAACCCGGAGCTCGCCGAGGCGCCGGACTTCGACCTGTCGCTCGCGCTCGACGAGACGCTGCGGATGTACCCGCCCGCATGGATCGGCCCGCGGCGCTCCCGCGAGCCGTTCGCGTTCGCGGGCGTCACCGTCCCCGGCGGCGTCCCGGTTGAGTACAGCTCCTGGGCCAGCCACCACCTGCCCGACGTCTGGGACGACCCGTTCGCCTTCCGGCCGCGGCGCTTTGCGCCCGGCGCTCGCGAGCAGCTCGCCAAGGGCGCCTACGTCCCCTTCGGCGGCGGCTCGCGCACCTGCATCGGCATGCGCTTCGGCCAGGCCGAGATCGCGGTCATCGCGACCAAGATCCTCGAGCGCTTCCGGGTCCAGGTCGATCCGGGCTACCGCCTGAAGATCCGCCAGATGCCGACGATCGGCCCGGCCGCCGGCATGCCGGTAACCGTGCACGCAGCGGCGCCGGCGGCCGGCCTCGGTCGCGCCGCCGCGACCATCGCCGCCGCCTGACCGCCGGCCGGCGCGGGAGGTCACAACGGGAGACGGCCGCCCCGGAGGGCGGCCGTCTGGTGTCTCACCGGCGCGATCACCGGGCGCGATCCCGCGCCCGGCGCACGCCCTTCGACGTTGGAGGGTCCTACCTGATTCGCCCCCGAACGCTAGGCCCCTTTCTTCGTCTTGCCGACCGTCACCGTGAGGACCTTCGAGCCGTCGCCGTGCGAGCGGAAGTTGCCCTGCCACTGCGCGACGAACTGGTTGGCCCCCTTGGCGAGGTCCCAGCTCGTGGTGAAGGCGCCGTTGACGCTCGCCGGCACGGTCTGCGACCGCCACACCGTGGACCCCGGCCGCCGGTAGGAGACCGTGACCTGCTCATAGCCCGAGGCCGGCGCCAGCTTGCCGGTCACGACGATGTGCGTCGGCTTGGCGTAGCGGGTCTTGGGCGCGGCGATCGTCAGGTCGCTCGCGCCGCCCGACTGGCCGCCCGTCGTGCTGTACAGCAGCGACTGCTCGCCGCCCAGCAGGTAGTCGGTCGCGCCGCCGGCCGCCACGCCACCGTCGGCGATCGGGCTGGAGACCACGAACTGCGGGTACCAGGTCGCGCCGCCGTCGGTCGTGCGCAGCAGGAAGCCGGTCGGCTGACGCACGTCGCCGAAGGTGCTGATCACGAGGTAGCCCTTCTGCGGCGTGGCGAACGACATGCCGCGCACGGCGTTCGTGCCGATCCCCGGCAGCTCGGTCCAGGCCTTGCCGCCGTTGGTGGTCTTCCACAGGCGCCCGGACGTGTCGAGCAGGAAGCCGTTGCCGGCATCGGTGAAGTCCACGTTGCGGACCCCGAGGCGGTTGACGAGCTTCTTGCCACGCTTGACGTACTTGCCCGGCTTCTTGACCACGGTCCAGGTCTTGCCGTTGTCGACCGAGCGGATGACGTCCTGCGGCCCGTAGGCGACGATCGCGCTGCCGGCGCGGTCGACCTCGTTCAGCGACGTGCGCACCACCGCGGCGCCCTTGACGTTGTCGAAGGACCCGCCGTTGTCGGTGGAGCGGCGCACGCCGGTCGGGCCGATGACCATGACGGTCGCGGCGCTCGTCGCATACACGGCGCCGGGCCGTGCGGTGCTGCCGGTGTTCAGCGGCTCCCAGAAGGCGCCGGCCGATGTGGTGCGGAACAGGCCGCCCGCGGCGTCCAGGGCGTAGCCGTCCTTGAGCGTCGGGAACGAGACGTCGCGCACGTCGGCGGTCGTCGTGACGTTGCCGCGCGTCCAGGTCTTGCCGCCGTCGACGGTCGTCCCGAGCGTCGCGTTGGGGCCGGGCGCGTAGGCCGAGCCGGGGACCTTGCCCGCGCGGATGCGCGAGAACTTGCCGGTCAGCCGGCCGCCGATCGGGCGGAAGTTGGCGCCCGCGTCGTCGGAGACGACGGTGGAGCCCTGCTGGCCGGCGGCCGCCAGGCGGGTCGGCGAGGCGAACGCCGCCGCCAGGATCGGGTCGGTGGACGGCGTCGGGAAGCCGAACGTATTCCCGCCGTCCGCGGTGATCGCCAGCTGCTTGCCGGAATCGGTCGTCACCACGCAGGACTTCTCATCGGCACAGTGGATCGCGGTGAGGTTCAGCGCGCCGGGGCCGCCGACGTCCTTGGCCACCCACGTCGCGCCGCCGTCGGAGGTCTTCAGGAAGAGCGACTGATCGCCGACGGCGTAGCCGATCTTGTCGCTGACGAACGCCAGCGCCCGCACCGGGCGGCTCGTGTTGCTGACCGACTTCCACGTGACGCCCGAGTCGGTCGTCTGGAAGATGTTGCCGTCGGTCGCCGAGGCGAAGCCGCTTGTGTCGGTGCGCATCACCAGGTCGGTCGGCGTCGCGTTGCCGCCCGCCTGGCGCGAGCCCGGGAGCGCCGTCTTGGTCGCGAACGCGCGTCCGTTGGTCGTCTCGAAGATCGAGCCGTCGTTGACCGCGAAGTAGCCGTGCGCGGCGTTGACGTACCACATGGCCGCCAGGTGCGCCCCGTCCGGGCAGGTCGACTCCACGTTGGTGAAGGCGATCCGCGAGAACGTCGCGCCACCGTCGGTCGACAAGCGTGCGACGCAGCCGCCGCCCGCGACGAGCGTGTTGGCGTCGATCGTCTCGACCTCGGTCAGGTTGGAGAACGTGCCCGCCGGCAGCCCGCTCCACGTGTCGCCGCCGTCGGCGGTCTTCAGCAGCGTGCCGAAGTCGCCCACCGCGTAGCCCGTCGTACCGGAGAACGACATCGCGCGAAGCGTGTTGCCCTGCGGCTGCGGGTTGCCCCACAGCCAGCCGGAGGACCCGACCTGCACGTTGGCCGACGCCCCCGCCGGCAGGACCGCCAGCGCGCAGGCGGCCACCGCCGCCGCGGCGCCGTATCGCAGCGTTCTCATCCCAAAGCTCCTGGTTCGCTGTTCCATGTGCCGCTCGAACGACTCGTGTACTGAGAAGTTACGCGGGGACGTACGCCCTGCTGCGATCAGACCTCAAGTCCGACCCGCCCGAGGCCGACCCAGAGGTGAGGCCCCGATGTCGCTTCAGCAAGCCCCCACTTCGGATCTCGCCTGGTCGCGCATGATCGGCCCGGCCGCCGACGCGACCTCCGAGGGCCTCGTCGTGCAGGACGCGACCGGCACGATCCGGGCCTCCAACGTCGCGGCGCGCCGCATCTCCGGCCACCACTCGCCGGAGCGCGACCGCCTCGTCGGGCGCGGCCCGTCGGACCCGACCTTCCGGCCGCTGCACGCCGACGGGCGCCCGATGGCCCCCGAGGAGCAGCCCGCGCTGCGGGCCATCGCCTCCGGCGAGCCCGTCCACGACGTGCGGGTCATGTTCCGGCGCAAGACCGGCGAGCCGCAGTGGCTCCGCGTCAACGCGGTGCCGCTCTTCGCCGACGGCGAGGACGCGCCCTACGGCGTCATCACCTCGTTCGTGGACGTCACCGCCATCGTCGAGACCCAGGCGGCGCTCGAGGCCCGCGAGGCCGACCTCGCGCTCCTGGCGGCGCACGCCGGCGACCTCATCGCACGCCACGACGCCGACGGCCGCATCCTCTACGCCGCCGGGGGCGCCGAGGCGCTGCTCGGCTTCGACGCAAAGCACCTCGTCGGCCTGTGGGCCGCCGACGTCTGCCATCCCGACGACGCCGAGGCCATCCGCCGCTCCCACGCGCTCGCGCGCGACGGGCAGCGCAGCGTCGTGACCTACCGCATCACCAACCTGGTCGCCCATCGCGAGATGTGGCTGGAGTCCACCGTCTCCCCCGTGCTGGACGAGCACGGCGCGTTCCTGGAGGCCGTGACGACGACGCGGGACGTCACCGAGCGCAAGGCCGCCGAGGAGCGTGGCCGCCGCGCCGCCGAAGAGTCACGCCGCCAGCAGGCGCTGCTTCAAGAGGCCCAGTCCATGGCCAAGCTCGGCAGCTGGTCGATGGACATGGCCACCGGCGAGACGGGTTGGACCTCGGGTCTGTACCGGATCTTCGGCCTCGAACCCGAGGACGACCTCAGCTACGAGGCCCACGACCAGCTCATCCATCCCGACGACGCCCCTGCCGTGCGCGCCGCGCTGGCCCGTGCCGCCGCCGACGGCGAGCCGTTCGAGCTGACCTACCGGCTGTCCCGCCCCGACGGCTCGGAGCGCATCATGCACGGCCGCGGCGCCCCCGCCGAGCGCGTCGACGGCAAGATCCGCCGCGTCTGGGGCACGACCCAGGACGTCACCGACCTCCACCAGCTCGAGGCCGACCGCCGGCAGGCCGAGCGCCGGTTTCGCGCCGCCTTC
>JAWVGD010000293.1:0-3140 GCA_033855515.1 Baekduia sp. | reverse complement strand
CGCTGCGTGCACGGCTGGCGGCGCAACGGTCCGCCGACGCAGCGCCGGGCCGCCGCCCGCGCGTCACGCTGCCGGCCCACGCGGGCGCCGCCGGCGCGCTGGCCGCCGTCGGCGTCGCGGTCGTCCTCCTCGCCGGGGGCGGATCCCACGGCGCCTCGACGCCGTCCGTCGACGACGCGGTGGCCGTGGCGCTCGCCCGGCCGACGGCGCCCGCGCCGCCGGTCGACGCCGGCGACGAGCATCTCGTCCAGGCGCAGGTCGGCGGCGTCCAGTTCCCCAACTACGGCTACACGTGGCCGGCCTGGCGCCTGACCGGCGCACGTCACGATCGCCTGGGCGGACGCCCGGCCACGACCCTCGTCTACCGCGGCCCGGCCGGCGCCGTCGGGTACACGATCGTCGACGGCGCGCCGCTGCCCGAGCCCGCCGGCGCCCGGCACGTGCGTGCCGGCGGCCTCGACCTCGCGGTGGTCCGGCGCGGCGGCGCGACGGTCGTCACCTGGCGCCGCGGCGGGCATACGTGCGTGCTGGCCACGCGGGCACCCCGCGCCGAGCGGCAGCTCGTCCGGTTCGCCACCTGGGCATGATCCGGCGGCGACCAGGAGCGCTGGACCGCCGTCGACGCGTAGTTCACCGACCGCCTCGTCGCGCCGGACCCGGCGCCGACGACGGCACCGCTACGCGGGGGTGACGACCTTCTCGATCGCGCTCAGGACGCGCTGGGCCTGAAACGGCTTGGCGATGAAGTCCTTGGCACCTGCCTTGACGGCCTCCAGCACCTTGGACTCCTGCGTGAGCGCGGAGCACATGACGACCTTGGCGCTGGGATCGATCGCGATCAGCTCCCTCAGCGCGGTGAGGCCGTCCTTCTCGGGCATGGTGATGTCGAGCGTCATCACGTCAGGGCGAAGCTCCTGGTAGCGCTGGACCGCTTCGATGCCGTTGGCGCCCTCGCCGACGACCTCGTGGCCTCCGTTCTGGAGCACGTCGATCACCATGCGGCGCATGAACGCAGCGTCGTCCACGACAAGAATGCGAGCCATTACCCCCACCGTGGTCGGCTGCGCCTGCTCAGACTGAACGTCGGACGCCGCAACCGGGTCTAGTACGCGCGGACGTCGATGATGCTGCGCTCGGTCTCGGCGCGGGCCTGGAGCATGCGCGCGTTGGCGCCGTAGACCAGCGAGCCGGTGATGAGCGTCACCGCCTGCTCGGCGAGGTCGACGCCCGGTGTCGAGGCGCGGGAGACCGACGCACTGACGCCGCCCGCGGCGTCGGGGGCGAGGTCCACCCGGGCGGCGCGGTAGCCCGGCGTGTCGAGGTTGGCGGTGTTGCCGGCCGTCGTGACGAGCATCAGGTCGGCGGCGTGGATGCCGCTGAGCGAGCTGAGGTTCACAAGACCGGTGTCGGCAGGGCCACCGGCGGGCTGGAGCGCACGGCCCTCAGGCTCCACGGACGGTCGGGTCGCGCGGCGTGCACCGGGCGTCCGCCGCCGCGACCGCCAGCAGCGTCGTGACGGCGTCGTCGTCGACCGGGTCGAACGTGCTGTACCAGGCGCCGACGGCCGAGAAGCGCCGCGGGATCAGCGGGCAGACGACCGCATCGGCCCGGACCGCGAGGGCGGCACAGGCGTCCTGGGTGCCGACCGGCGCGGCCGCGACGATCCGCCGGGCGCCCATGTGACGCAGGGCGGCGAGCGCGGCGCGCATCGTCGCTCCGGTGGCCAGACCGTCGTCGACGACGACGACCGTGCGGCCCGCGACGTCGAGCGGGGCGCGGTCTCCGCGGTAGGCGCGCTCGCGGCGGGCCAGCTCGGTGCGCTCGGCCGCGATGACCTCGGCGACCGTCCCGGGACCCAGGGCGGCGGCCGCGACGATCTCCGCGTTGAGCACGCGCACGCCGCCGGAGGCGATGGCGCCGAACGCCAGCTCCTCGTGTCCCGGTACGCCGAGCTTGCGGACGAGCAGGACGTCGAGCGGGGCACCCAGCGCTGCGGCCACCTCGACGGCGACGGCGACGCCGCCGCGCGGCAACGCGAGGACGACCACGGCGTCGCGAGGCATGCCCTCGAGCGCCTGGGCGACGAACGGCGCCAGGCGGCGCCCCGCATCCGCGCGGTCGGCGAACCGGTGCATTCCTCCCGGCTGCCCGGAGGGGCTTCCGTCCAAGCGAGGTCCGCCGCGGCTTCTGCGGACCGGTGCCGCTAGCGTGGCGGCCGATGCTCACCGTCGCTCCCGAAGTCGCAGAAGCTCTCGCCGCCGGCGGCGCCGTCGTCGCGCTGGAGTCCACCATCATCTCGCACGGCCTGCCGCGGCCCGACAACACCGCCATCGCGCGCCAGATCGAGGATGCGGTGCGCGAGAGCGGGGCCGTGCCGGCGACGATCGCGCTGGTCGACGGTGACGTGCGGGTCGGGCTCGACGACGAGTCGCTGCGCGCCATCGCCACGCGCGACGACGTGGTCAAGTGCAGCGCGCGAGACCTGCCGATCGCCGCCGCGCGCGGGGCGACGGGCGCGACCACGGTGGCCGCGACGGCGCACGTCGCCGCGCAGGCCGGGATCGGGCTGTTCGCCACGGGCGGGCTGGGCGGCGTGCACCGCGAGGCGGCGGACACGTGGGACGAGTCGGCCGACCTCGTCGCGCTCGCCCGCACGCGGATCTGCGTGGTGTGCGCCGGCGTGAAGTCGATCCTCGACATCGCCGCCACGCTCGAGCGGCTGGAGACGCTGGGGATCGGCGTGGCCGGCTTCCGGACCGACCGCTTCCCCGCGTTCTACCTCAACGACAGCGGCTACGACCTGCCGTGGCGGCTGGATTCCCCGGAGGAGATCGCCGCGGTGCTGGCCGCTCGCGGCGAGCTGGGCCTCGATGGGTCCGCGCTGGTCATCGCCAACCCGCTGCCCCTGGAGGAACAGCTCGATCCGGAGCTGCACGAGCGCGTCCTGCGGGAGTCGCTCGCCGCCGCCGCCGCCGAGGGCGTGCGCGGCCGGGACGTGACGCCGTTCCTGCTGGCGCGCTTCCACGAGGGGACGGGCGGCGAGTCGCTGCGGGCGAACGTCGCGCTCGTGCTCGCCAACGCCCGGCTGGCGGGCGCGATCGCGGTCGCGGCCGCGTCGTGATCGGCGACGCCGGGGGCGC